>JABIUH010000395.1 GCA_018701055.1 Woeseia sp.
GAACAGCGCGTCAGCGGCGCTCGCGCCAACAAAATGGACGAATGCGGTCGGCTTGTCAGTGACATCAATACCGCCTGCCTGCTGCCCGGTCACACAGCTGATCTCATTATTAGCGCTCGCGTCAACGCCTTCAGCGACATGCGCCTGAAATGAGTGAGCACTTTCGTACGCCGATGCGTCAACTAACGCGGGATAGTCGCAACCGGTGGTTAGCATCCTGCCAGCTGGATCGCCGAGCGGAAAAACGGTCGTAAAAGCAGGCGCTTGATCCACCAAGCCGTTCAACGATTCACTGTCCAAATTTCGTACCAAACCTGGAAAGCCACCCATGCCTGCCATCGAAGTTGTGCCCGATAAAATTTGACGTAGCTCTCCCCAGGCAACCTGCTCGTCTAGCGTTGCCGCCTCATAAGCAACCTTGTTGCGTCCGGCCAATCCAAGTCTCCACTGATGTCGATGTTCCGCTCGCTCAGTCGCAGGCGGGCTTGGCCATTGGTGCGTGAAGAGAATGTGATCATGAGGATTGATGAAGCCTGGCGAGACGATGCCACCCGGGCACTCCAGCACGCTCGCTGATTCGGCAAGTTCATGCTTTGAAACATCGCAACCAACCGCAGCGATGATCCCATTGTCGTCAATTAGCACGCTGCCATTTTCGTAGGTGGCAGCGGACGCAAGAATTGTCCCGACGATGACTAGCCCCCTACTTCCAGTCGCTAGCACCTCACATTGCTGCGACTTGGAAGTCATCGCGACATCGGCGCAGCGAATGACCTCTGGCTCGCCAGAAATCGGTCTCTCAACCGTTGCAGCGCAAGCTTGCAACGCGATCAGCGTAAAGACGACTACAGTGGGACGGGCGTTCCTTGAGTTCAAGACACTCACGCCCGTTCAAAGAAGTTTTTGTTCTTGGCGATGTAGGGCTTCTCGTCACCCGGCACGTCTTCAATCGGACGAATAGCATCTTCAGGACAAATCGATTCACACAAACCGCAGGCGATGCATTCAACCGGGTCAATGTAGAACATTGTTTCACCCTCATGAATGCAGTCAACGGGACAAACTAAAACACAAGAGCCGTCCTTAACGCCTTCGCACGGAGACATGATGACGTACGTCATTTACGTTGCGCACCAATCATCTAAATAGAGACCCCCTACCGTCCCGCCCATTTCGGCTTGCGCTTTTGCTGAAATGCACGTGGCCCCTCGTCCGCATCGTCAGACTCGAGCGCGACAATCAATGCCGGCAGTCTTAACATTTGTGCCTCCCGCGGCGGCAAGTCGAGCGTTTGCTTCACGCTTTCTTTGATCGCTTTGATAGACAGCGGCGCACACTCAAGAATTTGCTCCACCCATCGGTCAACTGCCGTATCCAATTCTGCTGGTGGTACAACTTCATTGACCAATCCGTATTCTTTAGCCTCAGCCGGAGATATTCGCCTACCGGTTAAGAGCATTCCCATCGCTATTTTCTCTGGAATCAGTCTTGGCAGCATCACCATGCCACCATCGAGTGGCATGCGACCGACTTTCGCTTCCGGTAAACCGAACGATGCATTTTCTGCAGCGATCACAATATCGCAACCCAGGACGAGTTCAAATCCACCCCCAACGGCAACGCCGTTAACACGCGCAATCACTGGAACATGTAAGGATCGTCGTAAGGTCAGGCCACCAAACCCGCCAGGGCGTGCACTTTCCCAGTATTCAAGACCAGTTTTTTCATCACCGCCAGCTTTTAAGTCAGCACCCGCACAAAACGCCCGTTCGCCGGCACCCGTGAGGACGACCACACGAATGTCCGGGTCCTGTTCAATTTTTTGCCAGGTTTGTTCCAGTTGCTGCCACGTAGATTCGTCGACCGAATTCATACGCTCCGGACGATCGATCGTTACTCGTGCGACATGCTTCTCAACAACGTAATTGACCGTCACTAGACACTTGCCTCCGTGGCTCGATCTATCCCTAGCTCTGCCAGTATTTCCTCATTATGCTCACCGAGTCGAGGCGGGATGCGACGCGCGCTGCAATCCGTTTCTGAAAAATGAATCGGGCACGCGATGACCTGCATTTCGCCATTGATCGGGTGTTCGAACGATTCGATCATCCCATTAACCTCGGTCTGCGGATCCTCAAGTACTTCCGCTAGCTCTTTGACGGGCGCGCAAAGCAGGTCAGCGCCTTCTAGCCCCTCTATCCAATGCACTGTACTTTGTTTGCTGAATTCGGTTTGAAACCGCTCCTGCAAGTAAGGTTTATTGGCACGTTGTGTTTCGAGATCAGGATAATCAATCGAAAGGTCCTCTATTCCAAGAACGTTACAAATGTCTTGCAGTGGATTTAGTTTAAATGCACCGACCAATACCAACGAACCATCTTCCGTTTCGAAAACGCCGCATAGTGGCATCTCCGCCCAGTTTATTTCCTTGCCTGTATTCAAATGACAGGTTGCTTCCTGCATTTGAAGTGCAATCATCGAGTCGTATAGAGACACTTCGACACACTGACCTTGTCCCGTTCTCGAGACGCCGATGAGCGCCGCCAACACGGCCTGAACCAAATGCATACCGGTCGTGTAGTCACAAATTGTGGTGGGATAAATACTGATCGGTAAGGAGGGATCGGCCCGTCGCATCATGACGCCGCTCATCGCTTGCGCGAGAACATCCTGACCACCCTTATGCGAATACGGGCCCTTGGGGCCATAGCCACTGCCGCTGGCATAAACCAGTTTCGGGTTTAACTCGCGAAGTTTATGGTAGCCGAAACCAATGCGGTCCATTACGCCTGCACGAAAATTACTGACGACGACGTCAGCATCTTTAATTAACGCGTAAACAATTTCTTTGTTCTCGTCTTGACGCAAATCCAATGCGAGCGAACGCTTGTTTCGATTCAGACTACAAAAAATCGGATTATTGAGACCTTTCTCATCAACAGCACCGAATGCTGTGCGCGACAAATCACCCCCTCTCGGGTTTTCTATCTTGATCACGTCTGCGCCGAAGTCTCCCAACATCTGCGTCGCAGACGGACCCATCATAACTTGTGTGAAATCGATAACGCGGATGCCTTCCAGTGGCAACATGTTTGAACTGGACATTACTACTACTTCTCCTACTGTTTGAATTCGTTGCTAGGCGACTGACGCTGTGGCGACATCATCGCCGACACCCGTTGCATTATCAGAGGGCACATCACCTGGATCAGCACCCTGGGCGCGCATTTGTTTTTGGATCTTGAGCGGATCGACATCTCGAATATTGATATCGGCGTCGAGCGCCATTGCGGCAGCAATACCGGCCACCTCACCCTGCGCCATACACGGCGGTATTTCCCGTGAACGTTTCTGCGCTTCGGGTTCTGCTGAATAGTGACGTCCGGCAACAATGAGTTGATCTACCGACTTCGGCAGCAGCGCTCGATACGGCGTGTAGTAGTCACGACCTCGACAGACGGTGTCGGCAAAATGACGACGCTCAACCACGTCTTCCTTTGTGACAATGTACTCGCCCTGCAACATACGGGTAGTACGTACGCCGACCTGCTCAGCGGCACCAAGCATGTCAGCTTTCTCAAAGCCCGGTAGATTTTCGCGCGCAAACCTAAAGAGATTCATCATGCGATCTCGGCCTTCATATTCGGCTTTCGTCAAATCGTCCACCGAAATGCCGTCGTAGCCTGGCATGTGCGGACAATTGCACCAAACCACGCCGGGAATAGGCGTCTTCAACCACCACATCTCCCAGGCGCCGCCGATGATCCTACGTGCTTGTCGGTTGATCTTGGCGAATGCTTCCGGCTCTTCATACTCGAAGCGCATCGCCTCATCTGTATCAACATTCGCGAGTCGAAACACAGTTGTTACGATGTATTGACCTTGAGAATGATCGGCCCCGGCACTGCAAGCAACATCGAGATCACCGGACGAATCGATGACGATTTTTCCAAGAATCGCCTGCCGTCCTAATTTCGTATGGCAGATAACACCTTTTATTACGCCGTCCTCAACAATCGCCTCGCTAAAGAAGCTGTGTAAGCGAAGATTGATATTGTTTTCTCGGATCAGGTCGAGTGAGGTACGTTTCCATGCGTCCGGATCAAACGCTACCGCGTAAGTAATTGGCTGTGGTCGTTCCGCTTTGTGAAAATCATGCACACCCCAGCGCGACCACTTCTCCCACATCTCTTGGCTGGCATGTCGGTCTTCTGGCGGTGGTAAAACAGCCATGCCTTCCTTCCGCATACGCTGCACGAACTCATCAACGATTCCGGAAACCGTAATTTCCTGATTATTGACCATATCGTCCAACACCAAAACCATGCCACCGGAGGCCATGCCGCCGAGGTGATGGTATCGCTCCAGCACGGTCACCGAGCAACCGTTACGCGCTGCAGATACCGCAGCCGTTACGCCAGCAGAGCCGCCGCCAACGACCACCACGTCAGATTTCGCGACAACGGGAACGTCACCTACAAATTCGCCCGTATGCTCGTTTTTACTATTTGCCATTTGTCCCCCTTTTGGACGTGCCAATCGAATGCCCCAATAGCGACAGGAAACTGGAGCATTACTTTAAATTTATGCCGTGCAGCTAGCCATTGTCTGCCCTGCCACTTGTCGATTCAAGTATAAGTTAAGCCACTGATTTGCTGCGATTTTGCGGCATTCTGATGCATACTATCCCGCCGTTCGTGCCCAGGAGAATCAAGTGGCAAGGTCAATCAGAATTCACGCCGGCGCAGGCTTCGACCGCATGCGGCTCGAAGACCTGCCTATTCCTGAGCCTGCAGCGAGCGAGGTACGCATCAAAGTCGACGCCTTTGCGCTTAACTACGGCGATTTTGGTTTGATAGATGGCGACTATCCGTTCTTGCTGGAGTTGCCATCAACCTTTGGTGATGAAGCCTCCGGCGTGGTTGATGCTGTTGGCCCTGATGTCACCCAATTTAAAATTGGCGATCGTGTAGGAACTTTGCCCTGGATGAATTCCGGTTACGGCGTAAACGGTGAAGTCGCGCTGGTTCCAGAATATTACGTAACACACTCACCCGCGAACTTGTCCGCCGATGAGAGCGCATCGATCTGGATAACGTATCTGACCGCCTACTACGCTTTGTACACTGCGGCGAAACTAGAACCAGATGATTTCGTTCTCAATTGCGCCGCGTCGAGCAGCGCAGGAATTGCCGCGACGCAATTGGCCCGTCTAATCGGCGCAACAGTCATTGGCACGACACGCGGCCAGGACAACGTCACTTTTATCAAGGAGTCCGGTGCGGACCACGTGATATCGACAGATACCGACGATGTTGCCGCTGCACTGCGCGATATTACCAGCGGCAATGGCGTCCGGGTCATCTATGACCCCGTAGGTGGTGATTTAATAAACCAGTACGCCAACTCACTCGCACGGAACGCGATTATTTTTCTGTATGGAAGTCTGAGCGGCCAGGAGAGCGTCGTGCCGCTGAATGAAATGATCCTGTCGGCCGCAATTCTGCAGCCGCATTCTGTCTACAATTACATCGATGACCCGGCACTAAAACAAGAAGCCATTGAGTTTATCACCAGCGCGATGGACGACAGTCGTTTAACGCCATTAGTTGACCGGTCCTTTCCGTTAGACAATTTCCTGGACGCGTACAAGTATCAATGGGCAGCAAAGAATCGACGCGGCAAAATTCTTATAAATCCCTAGTCGATATTCAACCGGCTGACCAAACGTTTGGAAACCATTTGTCATCGTGCGGTGGCTCGCCCGGCTCAAATGACACCATGTCATCGTTGACCATCGGGTCCGTCCCTGGACGAGGATCCCAAATGACGTCGTCCCCCACGTAGCGGATAGAGAGTGCTGCGCGTCTTTCCGTATTCTCGGCATTGTCGCTCGCGCCGTGGATAACGTCGCCACCAAAGACAATGACATCACCGGGCACAACATCCCAACATAACAACTCGAAATCGTCGGGCGCCGCATCAATATCGGGCATCAGATCAAGCGATTTATTCTGCCCCAGAAACTCCGAGCTGCCGCCATCATTGCCGAAGGGAATCGGGCGGTAGACTTTTCCGGCAGCATGCGAACCACGAACAAACTGCAAACTACTCGATGCTTTCTTGCACGCGGTCAGCGCAACCCAAACGGACGCAATTTGTTTACCCAGGAACGGCCAGTAGGGACGATCCTGATGCCATGGGGTTGTTTGTGCCGTACCGGCATCACGAATGAAAGTATGATCGAAGTATAGACGTGCAGCCTGACTTCGCATGAGTCGTCCTACAATTTCCGGCAACGCGCTTTTAGCGCAGAAATCGTACATCCAGGGCATCGTTGGCCACAAATGTCGATCCGAGAAGCCTCCTTCGCGAATCGTGGTCCAACGGTCGTTGTCTCCATCAATCAGGACATCAAGATTAGCGAGAACTGATGCAGCGGATGCGGGGTCAATTGCCCCTTTGATGCAGACTGCGCCGTCGCGCTCATATTGTTGAATTAGTTCTTCAGAAATCATTGCAATACCATTCTTAATCTACGAGCATAAATTGAAACCGGCCGCGTATTGTAAACCATGAACCTGAGCTAACGGGAGCAAGAAATTATGGGTCGCCCACCCTTTCCACCGTATGACATTGAAACGGCTACACAAAAAGCCCGTATGGCCGAAAACGCCTGGAACCTGCAAGACCCGGAAAAAATCTCGTTGGCCTATACAGAAAATTCAGAGTGGAGAAATCGTGCCGAGTTTGTCCGCGGGCGCGAAGAAATCGTTAGCTTCCTACAGCAGAAGTGGGTGCGCGAACTCGACTATCGCTTGATCAAAGAAGTTTGGGCTTTTTCCGGCAACCGGATAGCGGTCCGTTTTGCGTATGAAAGCCACAATGCCGCCGGTCAATGGTATCGCTCCTATGGGAATGAGAACTGGGAATTCGATGAAGCTGGACTGATGCGAGTCAGGATTGCGAGTATCAACGATTTAAAAATCTCCGCAGCTGAACGAAAATTTCATTGGCCTTCTGGCCCTCGTCCAGACGACCATCCAGGTTTAAGCGAGCTGGGCTTGTAGCACGAGCACATCGCGAATGACGCCCACTATCGAGAGACATCAGATGAAATATGCTTTATTAATTTTAGCGGTGCCTTGACGGGCACCGCTCTTGCGGCTGAAATTGAGCGCATCAACCCAGCGGGGATGACACAGCCCACCGGATACACGCATCTCGTCAAGCACGGAGACACGCTATACATCGCAGGCCAGGTTGGTCTGGACGGAGATGGCAATATCGTCGGTGAAGGCGATATCGCGGCACAATTTCGACAGGCCATGGAGAACCTGAAAATCATACTGGCCTCCGAGGGCGCTGATTTCTCGGACGTTGTTAAGACGACGATTTATACGACCAGCATCGAGGAATTCAGAAAAACGGCTGCTATACGGACGGAGTATTTTGGCAGTCAGGCGCCGGCAAATACGCTGGTACAAATCGAGCGACTTGCCAGACCGGCGTTAATGGTTGAGATCGAGGCAATCGCAATCACACACGATTGAATGTTTTGTGCCGGGATCAGAGTAATACTCTGACCCCGGACTAATAAAAACGCTAGAATCCCTGCTGCAAAACTCTCTCTGCAGGTCGGATATGACCCGATTTAACGTTGGCATTGACACTGGCGGCACCTATACGGATGCCGTTATCGTCGATTTGCAAAATCGAGCTGTCATCGCGTCGGCGAAGGCCGTTACGACCTACGGCGATCTCTCCATCGGTGTTTCAAATGCGGTGGCAAGCGTGCTCTCCGACGCGGGTGACGATTTCGTGCGGGACGACATTGGACTCGTGTCCGTCTCAACGACGCTTGCTACAAACGCACTGGTTCAGGGTCAAGGTGCGGCGGTCACTGCCGTTCTTATCGGATTTGACGATCAGATGGTCGAACGCACTCGCATACTAGACGCGGTTCCGGATACCAATATCGTTCGAATATCGGGTGGTCACGACCACACCGGATTTGAAGCAGAGCCGCTCGACGTGAAATCACTGCAACGCATCGTCACCGAGCTACGAGACAAAACTGATGCCTTTACCGTTGCTTCGATGTATTCGGTTAGAAACCCATCACACGAACATCAGGCTCAGGAAATCATCAGGGAACTCACGGGTCGCCCTCTCACTGTCTCTTCCGATCTCTCCGACGCACTCGACGGGCCTCGCCGCGCGCTTACCGCAACGTTGAATGCTCGAATAATTTCCAGGATCGTGGCATTGATCACTGCTGTACGAAAGTCGTTAGCTGCAGAGAGCATCGACAGTCGCCTGATGATCGTAAAAGGTGACGGCTCACTTGCAAGTGCGGAACTCGTGATAGAACGCCCAATTGAAACAATACTCTCTGGCCCTGCTGCAAGTGTCATCGGCGCACGATATCTGTCGCGCGAGAAAAATTTCCTGATATCCGACATCGGCGGAACCACGACGGACATTGCAACCGCCCATGACGGCTGGCCTGACGTCAATCACGAAGGTTCGCTCGTCGGCGAATACCGGACCATGGTTCACGCGATCGACATGCAAACCTCTGGCCTCGGCGGTGACAGCGAAGTCCTAACTGATTTTAGGGGCGGCTTAAGCCTAAGTAGCAATCGTGTCGTGCCATTGTCGTTAGTCGGACAACATTGGCCTTCCGTCAAAACGCATTTACGAAACGTAATAAATTCCGGCGTCGGATTTCGCACTGCATGCCGATTTCTATTGCGCCCGGAAGGCTACGACAGCAATGAATTACCCACAGATCTAAACGAAGACGAAGAAATATTTCTCGCTAGAGTTGGTCGCGAACCGACGCCATGGTCTGCGCTCATTCACCGTAAAGTAGATGAAAAACGCGCCGCAAGGTTGTTATCTCGCGGACTCATCCAGTCGAGCGGCCTAACCCCGAGCGATGCCGCACATGTGCTCGGGAAACAATCGCAATGGTGTACAGAAACCGCGCGCCTGGGATGCGAAATCCAGGGCCGCAATAGCACCCTCGTATCTTCGCGAGTCGACTCTATAGAAGAGGAAGTGAATGTATTTGCAGAAAAAGTAATCGATACCGTCATTCAGAAAAGCACACGCCTGCTTCTTGAACGACTCAGTGGCGAAGCACTCAACGAAGATAACCCGCTGATTGCGGCAGTGATTTCTGGCAACGGTAAGGTGAAGAATCTCAATGTGTCACTATCGCCGACAATCCCTCTGATCGCAGTCGGTGGACCGGCCACACTTTATTATCCGGAAGTCGGTCGCCGACTTGGCAGCGAGACGATCATTCCGAAGTTTGCCGAAGTGGCCAATGCGGTCGGCGCAGCCGTCGGCATGGTGAAAACGCACTCCACGATCGAGATTACCGGCAAAGACTCAGGTGGTTACTGGGTGCATATTGATGATGACCCAACATTGGTGTCCTCAGCGCCTGCCGCACTCAAACTTGCTGAAGAAGCGGCGACG
Organism: Woeseia sp.; assembly: GCA_018701055.1. Lineage (GTDB taxonomy): Bacteria > Pseudomonadota > Gammaproteobacteria > Steroidobacterales > Woeseiaceae > SZUA-117. The sequence continues at coordinate 9,493 of JABIUH010000395.1, forward strand.
AAGATCGCGTTGGAGCAGGCACATGCAATGGGTGCAAGCGATACGGATATTGCGGTCGATATCAATCGCATCGACTTACCCGATACCACAAATGATCTTGGCCTAATTGCGGCAACCATAACCGTCGAGTGCACTGGCACATTGCAATAAGACTAGGCGGGTAAATAACCTTCCGCTCTTAAGTCGTCCATCGTCAACTCAATCGCCTTGCGCAAACGAGGCACAAGAAAGTCCACGTCCTTTTTTGTCATCGTCAACGCTGGCGACATGATATTCAGATCTGCGGCAGGTCTCACAATCACACCCTGGCTCTCCGCATGATTGGAAATTCGCTTACCTATATTCACTTCAGGAGGGAAAAACTCAGCGGTCTCTTTATTCATGACGTTCACCACGCACATCATAAATAGTCGCCCACGAATATCGCCGACAATCGGCAAATCCAGCAATGTCCGCAATTGCTCTTCGAAGTAGGTGCCTACCGTTCGAACATTTTCAAAAATATTCTCCCGTTCCATTATTTCAATATTGGTAAGCGCAGCGGTGCAACACACGGGATGTCCCGAATACGTATAGCCGCCAGTGAACCAACGATCTGCGTCATTGCCCAGCACATTATAGATTTTGTCGGAAAAAATCATGGCGCCAAGAGGCAAATAGGCAGACGTTAGCCCCTTCGCGCAACAAATGATGTCAGGCTGTACGTCAAACATGTCTTTCGACACAAACCAATGGCCCAGCCGGCCGAATCCGGTCACCACCTCATCAGCGACGTAGATGATGTCGTACTTCTGACATAGCTCCCAAGTTCGGCGATTATAGTTCTCCGGCGGAACAATCACGCCGCCAGATCCAAGAATCGGCTCTGCATAAAAAGCACCGACATTTTCGGCACCGAGCTCCAGGATTTTCTGCTCCATCTCGTCTACCAGATGATCGCAAAATCGCGCTTCATCCATCCCGTCTGGCGCACGATAAAAATTCGGGCTAGATAGGTGGTGAATGATGTCTTCGATATAACTGAAATCAGGCATTCGGTCGCCGGCCTTACCCGATAGGGATGCCGCGAAATAGGTCGTACCATGATAGGCGTCATGGCGGCTAAGAATATGCTTCTTCTGTTTCTTGCCACGTGCACTTTGGTACATTTGAATAAGACGGAACGCGCCATCATTGGCCGTCGAACCGCCGCAAGTGAAAAACACGTGATTCAAATCACCTGGCGCCAGCTCCGCCAATTTTGCCGACAAACGAGCAGCAGGCTCATTTGACATGTCAGAGAAGGGATTGGCATAGGCGAGCTTCGTCACTTGCTCGGCGATGGCATCTGCCATTTCCTGGCGCCCAAGCCCAATGTTGGTACACCACATACCACCAACTGCATCGAAGTACTCTTTCCCATCGATGTCTTTCAAATAGGCGCCACGCCCTTCGTCGATGATCAGCGAGCCATGCTTATCATAGCTGGCGAAATTGTGAAACGGATGCACGTGATGACGGCGATCTTGCTCCCAGATTTCCTTGTCACTGGATTGACGGGTACTTCCCGGGGTCGGGCTGGCCATAAAATGCTCCGAGGTTCGATAATTAAATTTCGCAAACGCTATTGTTTCACATTGAGTGCCTGTTAGCCTTCTCCGTTCAAACTATGCAATGATTTCTGCCTCAATAGGCAGTCGCCACATCAAAGGTAGGTCAATGAAAAGAATAGAATTCGTATTACTCTTAATCGCCGCTATCGGAGTGCCGGAATCGGTGCTAGCCGAATCCGAGCAACGAATTCCAATCATATTTGACACCGACTTTGTGATGCCCCCAGCTGACGATGGCATGGCGATAATGTTGGCGCTGCAATCGCCGGAGCTTGAAATCCTGGGCGTTACGACGGTTGCGGGGAATGAAAGCCTCGAAACGGCGACCGTGGACGTCTTACGCATGTTGGAAATTGCCAATCGAGCCGATATTCCGGTGTACGAAGGCGCTGACATGCCTTTAGTTCATGAAAAAAGTGACTTCGCCGTGCAGAACTACGGCAAGTGGTATTCGAACGAATCACCCGCGATGCCACCGGGCGGCTTTGCCAAGAAAGTGGCCGAAGATAAATCAGCAGTGTCATTTTTGGTTGATACAGTGTTGGCACGCCCTGGCGAAATCACCCTGGTAGCGATAGGACCGCTGACCAACATTGCACAAGCTATTCGAGCAGAACCTACATTTGCCGAGAAGGTAAAGGGCCTCGTCATTATGGGCGGCGCAGTGGCCACCCTACCCGACGGCGCCGGCAACATCACACCGAATGCGGAATATAACTTCTGGGTCGACCCGGAGGCGGCCTATGTGACACTGCGAGCTGGCATTCCGATCGAATTGTCACCGC
>JABIUH010000400.1 GCA_018701055.1 Woeseia sp.
GCAATTCATCGGTTTAATTGCGTAGTTGCGACCGTCCTCGGTTTCGCTCGTGTACATATGTTCACCGAAAGACTCCCAATGGCCCGACGCCTCCCACAATGAGCGATCCATTAGTTCTGGTGTATTGACTTCGTTGTAGCCAGCGGTGGTATTACGTTGCCGCATGTACTCAATGAGGTTTTGGAATAATCCCCAACCATTAGGATGCCAAAAGATCGCACCCGGCGCTTCTTCCTGGAAATGAAATAAATCCATAATTCGGCCAAGACGACGATGATCGCGTTTCTCAGCCTCTTCAAGTTGCAGCAAATATTTACGCAACTGTTTGTCACTCGCCCATGCAGTACCGTAGATCCGTTGTAAAACAGCGTTCTTCGAGTCACCTCGCCAATAGGCTCCGGATACACGGGTCAGATGAAATGCCTTGCCCAACTTGCCGGTTGAGGGCAGATGCGGCCCGCGGCATAGATCGATGAATTCGCCTTGTTTGTATAGCGTCAGCGTTTCGTCGCCGGGTATGTCTTCGATAATTTCTGCTTTATAGGCTTCGCCTTGATCACGGAAAAAGCGTACAGCTTCGTCACGCTCCCAGACCTGGCGTTCAATGGCCTCATCTCTATCGACGATTTCCTTCATCTTGGCCTCGATGACTTCCAAGTCATCTGCTGTGAACGGCTCTTCGCGCGCAAAATCGTAATAGAAGCCATTCTCGATTGCCGGGCCGATGGTGACTTGGGTCTCTGGCCATAGTTCTTTTACCGCTTCTGCAAGAACATGGGCGGCATCATGGCGGAGTACCTCGAGGCCGGCATCGGAATCACGAGTAACGATAGAGACGGAGGCGTCCGCTTCGATCTCACGGGTTAGATCCCATATTTGATCATCGACGACAATTGCTACGGCATCGCGGGCCAGACTCTTGCCGATCGATGCGGCAATATCGAGGCCGGTTACTGCACTGTCAAATTGACGTTCGGAGCCGTCGGGTAGTTGAATTTTCGGCATTTTTTCCTGCGTTGAAAGACGCTTATCAAGTCGCGCATTATTGTACAGAAATCTGGCCGGAAAGCGCCACGGGCTGGAAGTTTTCGGAGATTTCTAATGAGATGGGCGGATACACCGAGCCAAATGCGCGGTACAATTCTCGCCAGATCCTGAATCGATAAACAGATGAACGAAGTCCAGCCTGTCAAACAATTTCTTGCCGAAGAACATGATCACGATGGTTGTGTTAAACAAGCCATGCAGAATGCCGTGCGCATATGTCGCGACCGTGGTTTACGACTAACGGCGCAGCGCCGCCGAGTGCTGGAATTGGTTTGGAACAGCCATAAGCCGGTTGGAGCGTACGACATTCTGAATGCCCTAAATTCGGATGGAAAAAGGGCTGGGCCGCCGACGGTATATCGCGCGCTCGACTTTCTGATTGAGGCTAATCTGGTGCATCGGCTTGATTCGCTAAATGCCTTTGTTGGCTGTCCGGATCCGAATAGTCCTCATACAGGTCAATTTCTGATTTGCAGGCATTGTCGATCGGTTGCCGAACTGGATGATCAGGCGATTAGTGATCTTATTATTTCGAGCGCTGCCGCCACGGGATTCGTTGCCGAAGAGCAGACGCTTGAGGTGCAAGGCGTATGTGTGGCCTGCAGTAACCAATCGAACTAAGGAATCCCTAATCGACGTTCGCCTGTGTTGTTCTGGTATTGGCGACATTGGTGCGTACAATTGCACCGCTGCAGCAATAGAAAGATTCTGACTTAATGAACGACAACGAACCTAAAGACTTTATTCGACAAATTATCAGCGACGACATTGCGGCCGGAAAGCATGAAGGCGCTGTTGTCACCCGATTCCCGCCGGAACCCAATGGGTTTTTGCACATTGGACACGCAAAATCGATATGCCTGAATTTTGGCGTGGCGGAAGAGAATGCGGGTAAAACTTTCCTGCGTTTCGACGACACGAATCCAGGTAAAGAAAGCCTGGAATATGTGGAAGCAATTAAGGCTGACGTTCGTTGGCTAGGGTTTGACTGGGCAGATCACCTTTCGCATGCATCCGACTATTTTGATCAGCTGTATGACGCTGCTACCCAACTGATCAAAATGGATAAGGCTTACGTCGATAGTCTTAGCGCGGAAGAGATTCGTGACTATCGTGGCACCTTGACGGAGCCGGGAAAAAATAGCCCGCATCGAGATCGCAGCAGCGATGAGAACTTGGATCTTCTTTCACGTATGCGAGACGGTGAGTTTGACGAAGGCTCGTGTGTGCTACGTGCGAAAATCGATATGAGCTCGCCGAACATAAACATGCGAGATCCAACGCTGTACCGAATACGAAAAATTGCCCATCAGAATGCCGGCGATAAATGGAACATCTATCCGATGTACGATTTTGCACACGGCTTGTCGGATGCATTTGAGGGCGTTACCCATTCACTGTGCACGCTGGAGTTCCAGGATCACAGGCCATTGTATGACTGGTTTCTCGATCAACTTAGCCTTCCACATCGGCCACGGCAAATAGAGTTTTCTCGACTCAATCTTGCCTATGCATTGACCAGCAAGCGCAAGCTTAATGCATTAGTAGAGGGAGGCGTTGTCAACGGGTGGGATGATCCACGATTGGCCACATTGGCGGGTATGCGACGGCGTGGTTATCCACCGTCCGCTGTGCGCGACTTTATCGGCCGCATTGGCGTGACTAAAAAAGATAATCTTATCGAGATGGGTGTGCTGGAAAACAGCGTGCGCGAAAACCTCGGTGACGAAGCGCCGCGAAGAATGGCTGTGCTGCGCCCGCTAAAAGTTGTCATTACGAATTTTCCAGAAGGTGAAGTCGAATCGATGACAGCAATGAATCATCCGGGTCGCGAAGGGTTTGGTACTCGTGAAATGCCGTTTAGTCGTGAGATATTTGTTGAGCAAGGCGATTTCATGGAAGAAGCGCCGCGTAAGTTCTTTCGTCTGAAGCCGGGTGGTGAAGTGCGACTTCGCTTCGCATACATCATTCGATGCGATGAAGTCATCAAAGATGATGTGGGCAATGTTATTGAGTTGCACTGCAGCTACGATCCGAATACCCGCAGCGGTAGTGGTTCGAGCGATCGGAAAGTGAAGGGGACTATTCATTGGGTTTCGGCTGAACATTCTCAACCTGCAGAAGTGCGACTCTACGATCGGCTATTTACAGTGGTAAATCCTGGATCGTTCGATGACGTTATGCCGCATCTAAATCCCGATTCACTTGAGGTTGTAGAGGCCAGAGTTGAACCGGCATTGCGGCTTGCTGAACAGACCGTACAGTTTGAGAGGCTTGGCTATTTTTGCCCTGACGCCGTAGATCACAGTGAAGATAAACTGGTGTTCAATCGAATTGTGACGTTACGGGATACTTGGGCCAAGGTAGAGAAGGCGGCCCTGCAACAGCAGAGCTGAGTCGATTGTGTCCGTACCCAAGAAAGAGTGGGACGATTGCGCGGCTTAATGGGACGAAGATGAGAGTGTCCGTTAATATTCTGAGAAGGCATTTCATTCGCTGCAGTTGAATGTTACGCCTAATGTTCTGGATTTCGGTTGTGGCACAGGTCTTTTGGCTGAAAATCTTGCCGAGAAATGCAGCCAGATCGTTGCGATAGAATCGTCCCGAAAGATAGTGGACGCATTCAACAAGAAAATTGAACAGTCGGGTGTGATGAACATCGTCACGTCCGACCGCACTGTTGATGCGGAAAACATTGAGAGTCATCCTCTCCTCGCCAACAAGTTCGATCTCATCGTGGCATCTTCTGTTTGTAGTTTTCTTCCTGACTAGGAGACCACTCTTTGGGACCTGACATCGCTGTTGAAATCCAATGGATGGTTCGTGCAGTGGGCTTGGATATTCGACATGCCGGCGGAAAGGATTAGAGACGCTTTCAAGACGGGTGAATTATCCGAGCAGAGTGTTGAATCGGAGTTTTCAATGGACCCCGAGGGGAAAACAGCCTTCGTAAGGATGGGCATTGGTCGAAAGCACTTGTCGGTGTGACAGCGGATATTTAGGATTGTTGATTAGAGCTTTCCGACGGGTAAAGCGCTTAGACTTTCTCAGTAATCGTTACGGTTGATGTATTGATCAATAATGGCGCATCGTGGTTGGCTGGGTCTCTTGAGGAGCTGTCCGATGCCGAAATCGCAGCGATTGTTGCTGCGGCAGTAACGGGTACAATTCTTGTGACCAAAGGGCTTCTTCCCGCTCTCCACAGGTCAGCTGCCGCCGACATCATTACCGTTGTGTCGACTGCGGGGATTCTTGGATGGGATGTCAATGGTGGGTCGGTACCGTTTTATGCGGCGAAACATGGTTAATCCGGTTTCAGTGATAGTTTTCGGTACGAGTTGAAAGGCACAGGTATTCGAGTGTCTGCAATCTATCCTCCTGACTCCGATGATGCGGACCCAACCGATGCAAGCAGGGAGAACTCAACTACCGACGGGGCGCAATTGTCTAACCCTGAGCTAGTCTCAACTGTGCTTTTCATATTGGCGGTCCCAAGAGCGTGCAGCTTCCCCATCGTGATCATGGATGGCACGAGGTAGGAAAGAATCTGATCGACCGACCGCGCGGGCGGAATGAACGAACTTTTGCTACTGTAATTTCTTGGAACTGACTCGGACCTGTCATGCATAAAAAACACTTAACGCTGTCTATTAATCCACGTCTGTTCCGCTTGGTACTGCTTATCGGCATATTCGTGGTTGGCGACGCCTATGCTCACCATTCTCGCTCGAACTACGCCATGCGGGAATTTCTGGAGTATGACGGCACCGTTGTCGAGTTCTCATGGAGCAATCCGCACGCTTTCGCGGTCATCGAGATTCAAGACGAAACAGGTGAATCATCACGCCTGCTGCTGGAAATGAATTCGAAAATTATTCTACGCGGCATGGGTTGGACCGGAGATACCCTGGCGGTAGGCGATGTGATTCGTGTACGCGGCAACCCTGATAAACGTGCCAGTCGACGACAATTATTCGTTGCCTATATTATTGACCGCGCCGGGGAACGAATGTGGTCCTTCGGACGTCCGCGAGACGAGAGAGAGCGTCAGGAAAAAGGAAAACTGAATCCATTGCGCATTCAGCCGAAGGTTGGTTCATCGGACTACTCTGGCATTTGGAATCGTGCACGAGTGAGAGGCGAACAACGCGCGCGTCGCGATCCATTTGCTCCGGCGGACTTACCGCTAACGGAAAAAGGGAAGGTCGCAGTGAAGGATTTCGACCCGAATGACGACCCGTCTTTTGAATGTCTGCCGGCGACACTGCCGCGGACAATCGTTCCTGTATTGCCGATTCAATTTGTGTGGGTTAATGGTGAACTTCTAACCATCCGTTACGAGTCCAATAGCACCGTTCGTGAAATTCACATGGGCCAGTCGTCGTTCCCCGCCAATGTATCTCCAAGTCGCATGGGTTATTCGATAGGACGGATGGATGAGAATGAACTCGTCATTGATTCGAAGCACTTTACGTCTGATCGTTGGGGTAATGGTAGAGGCGTTCCGTCAGGTGAGCAGAAGGTGGTGCAGGAAAGGTATTCTCTGACGGAAGATGGCAAAGCCATGGATGTAACCTACACGGTTGCCGATCCTGAATTCTTGGCAGGTCCACCGGTTGAGCAACGCGGTGCCTTTGTATTGCGCAACAGTATGATTTTATCGGATTACGATTGTGATCCCGATGCAGCCGTTCGGCACTTAACAGGGGAATAAAGGGCGTCGGTCCAGGAACAGACGCACGTCGAGCAAGAACTACGTGACCGTCATTGCGAGCGATTTAGCAAACTAGTCAATCCACCTGTCGAGGCGAGCCGCGAGCGCGCTACAGGGTTGAAAGTAGGCTTCGGTCTATGTGGTTCTGAATCATTATCCGTGTGCAAAATTGACGAGGGGCCGTTCCGTCGTAAGCTTCCCCGTCACGTGGTCTTTGCTTACAGCGAAAGTTTCTTTTCCTCAGATTCTTTTACAGTCTCCGATACCCCGCTATTTCGTGACTGAGGCATTTTGCGTCTTCTATTGTTAGGCGGCTAACTAACGTCTACTTTATTCCCGGAACAGGTGGTCGGGTAATATCACTCAAAAGGTCTGCTTGTGACTGAAAGCAGAAATTACATTTGTGATTTCGATTGGCTGAGGATTGAGAATATTTTCGAGCTACCACACGCTCCCAAGTGCAACCCTGATTGCCTCTCCGCTAACACCGCTAGATTCCTCGGACGCGAGAAATGCGATCATTTCTGCTACTTCCTGAGGGCTGGCAACGCGGCCCGGGGGGTATAGTGCGGCGCGTTCTATCCACACCTGGTCGGCCGTAATGCCGCGATCCGTCGCTTCCTGGCGGGCCGAACGTTCGGCCATTTCGGTGCGCACCCAGCCGGGCAGAACAGCATTCGATGTAATGTTGTAACGGCCGGCATCCTGCGCAACTGAGCGCATTAAGCCCAGTAGCCCGTGTTTGGAGCTGTTGTATGCACTTCCGGCATGTTCAGCGATCAGGCCTGCGGTAGAGCTTGTGTACACCATGCGGCCGTACTGGCGTTCGATCATGCCGGGCAATACCAGCCTCGAGAGATGAAAGGGTCCATCAAGATTGACTCGCATCGACTCACTCCACACGTCTGGTTCCTGTTCCCAGACGACCCGTTCGTGGGCAGAGCCAATACCGTGATTGCATACAAGGATCTCAATCGGCCCCAGCCGTTGCTCGGTATCTGCAACTGCACTTGCACAGCCCTCTA
>JABIUH010000229.1 GCA_018701055.1 Woeseia sp.
CCCGCTTTTTGCGGCTTGCTACCTCGCGGTACTTAAGTGTGGCGCGGTCGCAGTTCCCACTATGCCGCTCCTTCGTGAAGCCGAGTTATCCGTCATCGTAGAAAAAGCACAGGTAAGATTCGCAATTTGTGATTCTAGGCTGATGGACGAAATTAGAGGCTTGCCCTTCGACGGGGTACTTCAGTCTGAACAAATTCGTGTTCAATTGAGTTCAATTAGCGCTGAATTTACTGCAGTGGCAACTGCTAGTGATGATGTTGCGCTCATCGCATTTACCAGTGGTACAACGGGTAAAACAAAGGGGTGTTTGCACTTTCATCGTGACGTGATGTCCATGTGCCACGCATTCAATGCGGAAGTCTTACAGCCCACCCCGGACGATGTATTCATTGGTTCGCCCCCGTTGGCGTTTACCTTCGGTCTGGGTGGTCTGCTTGCATTTCCCCTGCACGTCGGGGCGAGCACCATTTTGCTTGAGTCCGCGCCTCCGCCGGTACTCGCTGATGCCATACAAAGCATGGGTGCAACAATCAGTTTTACGGCGCCAACTGCGTACAAGATTCTCCTATCGGACGAACACGTCGGAAAATTGTCATCGCTGAGAAAGGCGGTTTCCGCCGGAGAGCATTTGCCAAAGGCGGTGTACCTGGAATGGCAGGAAAAAATCGGTATTCCGATGATTGATGGCCTCGGCGCGACGGAGATTATTCATATTTTTCTTTCGACGACGGGTGAAGGCGATAAGGCAGGGTCAACCGGCGTGCCGACGCCCGGATACGAGGTTTGCATAGTTGATGAAAACCTCAACAAGTTAGGGGCAAACGAAGAGGGCCTTTTGGCTGTGCGCGGACCAACAGGGTGTAAATACCTCGACGATCCCCGACAAAAAGAATATGTGAGGGGCGGATGGAATCTTTCCGGCGATGTATTTCGTCGCGATGAAGAGGGTCATTATTGGTACGTCGCAAGAGGCGACGACATGATTATTTCGTCGGGCTATAACATCAGTGGGCCAGAGGTTGAGGACGCCTTGCTTGCTCATGCGGCCGTTGGAGAATGTGCCGTTGTTGCATATCCGGATGCGGATCGCGGACATATTCCAAAAGCATTCGTCGTTCTAGCGAAAGACGCTGTTGAGTCGGCAGAGTTAACGAAAGAGTTGCAGGACTTCGTCAAACAGGCAATCGCGCCGTTTAAGTATCCACGACAGGTCGAGTATATTGATGCTCTACCCAAAACACAGACTGGAAAGATTCAGAGATTCGCACTTCGGTCCTGAGCTTGCTGCGGACCATGACTGGGTCGGCCGGGTGCAAGGTCTAAAATAAATATGGAGATAGGGCATGGTTTCGGCAATCGTACTGGTTAAGGCTGAAAAAGACAGAACATCGCAATTGGCGCAGGAAATCGCCGATATGAACGGGGTAAGTGAGGTGTTCTCAGTGACCGGTCGTTATGACCTGGTGGTCATTGTTAAGGTAAAGCAATTGGATGAAGTCGCCGATGTGGTGAGTGATTTCATGCGTAAACAAGATGGAATTCTGGATACAGAAACGCTTATCGCATTCCGCGCGTTTTCCACCCACGAGCAAAATATTGGTTTTGATCTTGGGCTTGATTAGCCCGCATATCGCACGAGTAACGATCTTCCCGGCTACTCATGCAATATCTAGGTTAACCACCACTACCGCGTACTTATTTTATACTTAAAATGTTATTCTCAATGCCGATGATTGACCAGTAGTGCGATCAATTTGCACACTTAGACGACGATGGTGTTATGGCTGAACGATCCTTTCGCAAAGAAGTAGAGAAGCTGCGCATCGGCGCTGGCGAAGAATTTGCCGGCGAGGGTATTCTTGCCATTACGAAAGCGCTGCTTCAGTCGGGCGTGGCATACGTCGGCGGCTATCAGGGATCACCCATCTCGCATCTAATGGATGTGCTTTCGGACGCCCAGGATATTCTCGGCGAACTTGGCGTTCATTTCGAAACAAGTGCGAATGAAGCGACTGCAGCTGCTATGGCCGCGGCGTCGGTCAACTATCCACTGCGCGGTGCAGTCACCTTTAAATCCACGGTCGGTACCAATGTCGCGAGTGATGCGTTGGCGAACCTCTCCTCAGGTGGTGTGACGGGCGGGGTCGTCGTCATCATCGGCGAAGATTACGGCGAAGGATCCAGCATCATGCAAGAGCGTACGCACGCTTTCGCCATGAAGAGTCAGATGTGGATGCTCGACCCGCGCCCGAACGTCCCGAGCATCGTCGCTGCTGTCGAA
>JABIUH010000410.1 GCA_018701055.1 Woeseia sp.
ATCGTGTCCTCGCGATCGGAAATCGCCCATACGCCGTTTTGAGCATCTTTCCGCGAACGGCTCGGGCAGTCCACCAATCACGTTCATCGACGTCTGCAGATTCGGGCTTGCCGAAACTCACCCCAAGCAATAACCCGTTGCCGCGCGCCTGCCGCACGATACCGTAACTTTCCCACTCGCCTATGATTTCGGCTGCGATGTTACCGAGCCGCTCCGCATGTACGATGATTTAGTCTCGTTCGAAAATTTGCAGTGTCTTAATCGCAGCGGCACACCCCGCAGGCATCCCGGCAAATGTTGAGCCGGATTTGAAATCTGTGTTGTCGCCCATGATTTCGTCACGCGCAGAGACTCCGCAAAGTAGCGCAATACCACCGGACAGGCTTTTACCGTACACGAGGATATCGGGTACTACGTCATAGTGTTCGATGCCCCACATCCGGCCGGTACGACCCAGCCCGGTTAGTACTTCACCGCAGATCATCAACCAGTCATTTTTATCGCAGATGTCACGAATTCCGCTTAGGAATCGGCTTGACGGAATCCAATTACCACCTTCGGCGAGACCAGGTTCGACTAGGATGCCGGCGATGTTGTCGCGCGCGGCGATACAATCAGGAATGTGGTTGTCGAGGTACCAAAGACAATATTCAATATATTGATCCTGGTCCATTCCGGCCGGAATTCGCTCACTGTGTGGGTAGGGCGCTTTGATTACACCGCTGGCCCAGCCCTCCAGATACGTGCCATAGCTGCCATCGAGACCACTCAATATTTTTGTGCCGATACTCATGCCGTGGTAGGAAGAACTAAACGTAATGATGTGGCGGCGCTTCGTATGCGTTAGCGTCAGGTGAACAGCAGCTTCTGCCGCTACATCCCGACGCTACCGGGCCGATCGCGATGAGATCTTCAAATGACCCTGAAGGCGAATTGTAGATATTCCGATCGAGACGCGTTTAGATTTTGGCCGCGATAGCCTTACCGAGGCGTTCAGTACTCGCCTTGCCTCCCATGTCCGGTGTCAATTCGGCACTGTCGCGCAGGGTAGTCTCGATTGCTCCCATAATGCTGTCGTGTGCATCCGCATGGCCCAAATGCTGCAGCATCATTGCGCCGGCCCAGATCGTACCGATGGGATTGGCGATGCCTTTGCCCGCGATATCGGGTGCTGAGCCGTGCACAGGCTCGAACATTGATGGGAATTCTCGCGACGGATTCAGGTTTGCAGACGGTGCAATTGCGATCGTGCCGGTGCACGCAGGGCCGAGATCGGAAAGAATGTCGCCGAATAAATTACTGCCGACGACGACGTCGAAATGATCGGGCATAAGCACGAAGTTCGCGGTCAAAATATCGATGTGATATTGATCGACTGCCACGTCGGGGTAACGCTTCGCTATCGCGGCGACGCGTGAATCCCAGTACGGCATTGTGTGCACGATGCCGTTGGATTTGGTCGCCGAGCTTAAATGTTTTGCAGGCCGACTCTGAGCGAGATCGAATGCATACTCCACGCACCGATCTATGCCACGGCGCGTGAATACGCTTAGCTGCGTTACACGTTCTTCATCTGTGCCTTCATTTTCGATGCCACCGATGTCCGAGTATTCACCTTCGACATTTTCACGCACGACATAGAAGTCGATGTCTCCTGCGTTGCGCCCGGCGAGCGGGCAGGGCACCCCTTCGAACAGGCGCACAGGTCGCAGGTTAATGTGTTGGTCGAACTCACGACGAATGGGTATGAGCAATCCCCACAGCGAGATGTGGTCTGGCACGGAGGGGAATCCGACTGCGCCGAGATATATGGCATCGAAACTTGCTAGTTGTTCGATGCCGTCCTCGGGCATCATGCGCCCGGTTTTGAGATAGGTTTCGCAGGACCAGTCGAATTCCTGCCACTCGAATTCGAGGCCGTGTCGGTGGCCCGCAGCTTCGAGCACGCGCAGGCCTTCGGGCAGCACTTCTGTGCCAATACCGTCGCCGGGGATAACGGCTACTTTAATTTTTGTCATATGGTGTTGCGCTCGTTAACGGTTCTCGGAAAACTACTCGTAGCTGCACGGTATTGTGGAAGTTGCTTAGCCGTTCAAGGTGTATCCGGCGACGCCGAAATGTACGGCGTTAGCCATAAAAATGGACAGAAAAAACGCAGTCCGACTTCACTTTTTAGATGTGCTGGCCTGATATTATTTTTCAATACTATCCAATCGTTTCGAAATAAACCCGCCTCACATTTTCACCCATGATTTTCTCGACCTGACCATCAGACAGCCCACGATGTTTCAATCCATCCCAGATAGTTTCCATTCTTCGCGGGCCATTTAGCTCGACCATGAACCAGGGCAGCAGGTCTTCGTTCAGATTGGCGCCTTGTTCCGCGCGCAGCTCATCAAGATACTCCGGCGTCATATCAATGTAGCGGTGGTCGCGGTCACTGCCAATGCCCACATGATCAATGCCGCAAACATTTACGGCATGCTCGAGGTGATTGAGATAATGCTCTAGTGCACCTTCTCGCAAGGTCGTGATATGCGGTCGAATTTGATCGATGCCGACGACGCCGCCTTTATCTGCAAGCAGCCGGAGGTTTTCGTCTGTAGTGTTTCGGGTGTTCTTGTGAATAGCCAGACATCCCGTGTGCGACACAATTATCGGCACGTTCGATGCGCGAATGGTATCGGCCATCGTTTGCATGTTGGCGTGTGAGCAGTCGATCAACATGTTCGTGTCGTTCAGTTTCTCAACCAACTCAAGCCCGAATACAGACAAACCTGAATTGCTACGTTCCTGGCAGCCCGATCCCGCCCAGTTCTGGAAGTTGTAGGTCATCTGCACTGATCGTAATCCGAGTCCGTAAAACGTGTCTACCATGTCCAGGTCTTTGCCAAACGGCGTCGAATTCTGGATAAGGTAAAAGACGGCAATTTTGCCGTCGCGCTTTGCTCGGTCGAGATCCGCCACGCTTTTACCTTTCAAAACCTGGCGCGGATTAGATTTGATCCACGCATCAAACGAGCGTATGCCTTCTAACGCGACATCCAGCGCCTCGCGTTGAAAAGTCTTCGGGTCGCACATGGTTTTGGTTATTGCATTCAGGCCGCTATCGAGCATTTCCTGTAATAGTGCCGAATTGTAAACTTCGCGAATCTCTCCCATCGCGTCGAACACCAGCGCAGATTGGGTTGACGATGCCGCGAGCGCCATTCCGGACCAGGATGCCGTACCGATTGCGCTTGTCGCGGCAATTGAATGTTTCATAAATGATCGTCGATCGTGCATATCTGGCCCCTAGCTATTGAAAAACTACTGAGTTTCGAATGACTCTGAATACATCATTTCAGTCGGTTTACCGTCGTAATATCCGGGCACATAGCAGGCAGATTCCATCCTGGCTGTCGTAATGCTGTCCATTCCTACGGCAGCTTGGGTCTGACTAACGACTTTTGCATCTGACGCATGACCCGATGTATTCACAGTTGCCTGAATTTTAAAAAACACGCGACCGGCCGCTCGCCTGCCTTCGGCCAACATGTTTTGCATCCAAATGCGCTGTGGTGCCAAATAATCAGTACCGAATTTATCCATCGAATATAATTGGTCCATCAGGAGATCGATGACAAGACCATCCGGAGATTTCTTTGCGATCACACTGAATCCGACATGCACTCGAAGCGTCTTACCGTTGTGGCTCGCGGGCTTAAATATCAAGCGTTCCAGGCGTCGTCCCAGAAGCCGAAGCGCACCGGCAGACATTTGTTGGGTGGAGGACATGCAACAAGTACTTTCAATCCGGCCTTATTTATTGATATACGCGACAAGTTTGATAAGTCGCACTGGCTCATTCGATGTCCACGATGAGACTAACTCAGAAACAATCTCAAGGTTTTGCTCGCTGTTAAGAAGCTGTGCGGGGCGCGCGTCGGATAAGTCGGGGCAATCATCGGCTATGGATATTGTTGCCATCATGCAGAGTATTGAAGCAGTCATTCCACAGACTTTCCGTCGACCCAATGTGAGCATTTTCATTTCCACCATCCTCTATTCTGAATCTAACCCAATTTTAGCGCAATATCAGAACGCGGCAAGTTCCATACGGGCTGCTAATCCTTGAAAGGTTCGCTTTGCTGCAGATGAGAGCGCTGGTAACACTGGCTCTCTTAGTTATAGTGTCTTGGCACGCTCACGCAGCTCGAATTTTTTGATTTTTCCGGTCGAGGTCTTTGGTAACTCGCCGAATATGACTTTCTTTGGCGTTTTAAAATGCGCCATGTTGTCGCGGCAAAAA
>JABIUH010000340.1 GCA_018701055.1 Woeseia sp.
GCGCTCACCAAAACGTCTACGCCAATGTCCTGCATATCCACCCAAATTGTGCCCGACGCAATGCAATCGAGAACAAACAATCCACCCTGCGCATGTACAGCCGCGGCCACTGCTTTTAGGTAATCATCCGGCAACAACATGCCGGATGAAGTTTCAACGTGCGGTGCGAATACGACGTCAGGTTTTTCGCGGTTGATCGCGTCAACTACCTCGTCGATAGGCGCTGGCGCAAATGGCGCAGTCGGACTGCTGTCGATTTGCCTTGCTTTTAGCACCGTTGACTGATTCGGGATGTCCCCCATGTCGAAAATTTGCGTCCAGCGAAAGCTGAACCAGCCGTTGCGGATTACCAGGCAGTTCTTGTTCGTTGCGAACTGGCGCGCAACGGCTTCCATTCCGAAAGTCCCGCTTCCCGGCACGATCACGGCAGCCTTGGCGTTATAAACCGATTTCAGGGTCCCCGACAGGTCGTTCATAACGGCTTGGAAAACGCCCGACATATGATTGACAGCCCGATCTGTGTAGACCACCGAGTATTCGAGTAATCCTTCAGGATCAACATTCGACAACAGACCTGGCATACCTTTGCTCCCACAAAAAATACGCATTCTGCCACGGTTTGACGATGGATAGTCAGTCTTCGAATTCGGCCGTATCCCAAGTAGAATCAGTCCATGAAGATTATTTGCGCTCCTGACAGCTTTAAGGAATCAATCAGCGCACCTGACGCCGCCGCTGCGATGGCGACAGGCATTCGCCAGAAATTCCCGGATGTAACTATTGACCGCTGTCCGATCGGCGATGGCGGAGAAGGCACGCTGCTATCGCTCTTGGAATCAGTCTCCGGCGACACGATCAAAACGAAAGCATCCAACGTATTCGGCCAGCCAATTGATACAACGATTGCCCTGCTGGAAGACCGTGCGACGGTTTTTGTCGAATCAGCCGAAGCTATCGGACTCTCGCTGATTGACGTTGCTCAGCGCGACATCATGCGCTCATCGAGCTTCGGCGTTGGCGAAATGATCGCATCAGCCTGCGATCAATCTCCGGCAAGCGTCATAGTGGGCGTCGGCGGCAGTGCTACCAACGATGGGGGCTGCGGTATGGCGCAGGCCCTCGGTGTCGAATTCTACGACCAAAACGGCAATCTAATGAGAGCGCCCATCACGGCGGGAATGCTTGGAGAAGTTGCGCGCATCGATGCGACAAATCGCCTGCCCGCCCTTGACTCTATTTCCATGCAGGTGGCCTGCGATGTCGTCAATCCCTTCGTCGGCCCCAATGGCGCCGCTGCAGTTTACGCACCGCAAAAAGGCG
The DNA here is from genome assembly GCA_018701055.1 of Woeseia sp. GTDB lineage: Bacteria > Pseudomonadota > Gammaproteobacteria > Steroidobacterales > Woeseiaceae > SZUA-117. Next base: position 1,321 of record JABIUH010000340.1, read on the forward strand.
CAACAGCCGAACAGACCGTCCAATTGGACGATGCACTGAAGCGGCTTTCGCAACTGATCAAACGCGATCTAAATTGCCACCTCGGCACAATTGTCGGAGCGGGAGCTGGCGGTGGTTTGGCCGGCGGCTTAGTAGCGTTTGCAAAAGCCAAAGCGTCATCTGGAATTGATATCGTTTTGGAAGCAGTCCAATTCGAAAGCAGAGTTCGTGACGCTGATCTCTGCCTCACCGGCGAAGGATCTTTGGACGCACAATCAGGCTCCGGAAAGGCCTGTAGCGGTGTTGCGCGACTGGCGTCACGCCACAATGTACCAGTGGTTGCGCTCGTCGGTCGAGTCAATAGCGATTTTGCGCAGACAACATTCCCGGGACTGACCGAATACCAGCTTATCGGTGCAGACCTCCCCATTGAAACTTCGATGCGAGAGGCCGCCGCATTGCTGGCAGAAGCTGCGGCGGCAACTGCCGCTCGCTATAAACGTCCCTGACGGGGACTGACAATAGGGTATGCATGACCAAACCGGCCTATAATTGCTGCTGGTAGATTGTTTTGCTGATTACAACAGCACCCGGACACGCATATGAACCCAAGCATCGCACCCGTACTGACTTTGATCACTATTGCACTGGTTGGATGGCGCCAGCCGCGCAGGCTCAAGTGGAACGATCAGCGCTGCCACAAGAAATCTTAGACTGTGCTGGCGAAAGAGATGTGATGTTGCGATTGTCTTGTTATGACCGAGAGGTTGCAGAATTCCGTAACAAGCCCGGTAGCACGCCGGCCTCAGTCGCTTCAGCCGCGTCAATGGTGGTCGCCACGGCACCTGCAACAACGATCGCTACAACGCCGCCCGTGGCTGCCGCTGATCCCGAGCCGGCCGCTATCGCCGCAGCGCCGGTGCGAGCCAAGAACAGCATCGATAATTTTGGTTACGATGCACCGATGGACGAGATCACGTCCAACGTCGCACGCATTCGCGAGCGGTCCTACGGCGAGCTCATCATTTATCTTGAAAATGGGCAAATCTGGAAACAAAAACACCGGGACAGTCACTTTCGACTCAAATCCGGCGAATCGGTGACGATTTCCAAAAGCGCCGTTGCCGGCTACCGCCTATCGGGAAACAGCAATAACTCCATTCAGGTCGAACGCCTCAAATAGATAAGGAACTTCTGCTTTAGTCAGCGCCAAGCGCCTGACCGTCTGCCTCCACCGCTTCGACGGGCAGGTCTTTCAAATAGCGGCCGGTGATAACACCGGCGGTCATTGACCCATTGACGTTTAGAGCGGTGCGCGCCATGTCAATAAGCGGCTCAATCGAAATCAAGAGCGCAACAATCGTCACCGGGAATCCCATTGCAGGCAAAACAACTAACGCGGCAAACGTCGCACCACCACCAACCCCTGCTATGCCAAACGAGCTGATCGCGACGATTGCGACAAGCTTGACGATAAATCCGACCGTCAACGGGTCGATTCCCATCACGGGCGCCATCATTGTCGCGAGCATAGCGGGGTAAATTCCCGCGCAACCGTTTTGACCGATGGTCGCGCCGAACGTCGCAGCAAGATTCGCAACCGGCTGGGGAACGTTCAACTCAGAAATTTGCGTCTCAACATTCAATGGAATAGTTGCAGCAGAGCTACGCGACCCGAATGCGAAAGTCAGGACGGGCCAAACTTTGCGGTAATAGGCAATTACGTCTACCCCGTTAAGTCGCAACAACAGTCCGTGAACGCCGAACATTATCAAAATGGCAACATACGACGCGGCAATGAATGAAATCAGATTGAGAATGTCAGCAGCGTTGGAACCTGCGACAACCTTCGTCATTAGCGCAAGAATGCCGAACGGCGTAAGCGCCATGACGAGATGCACCAGCTTCATGATGATGGCGCTTACGGTTTCGATGAAGTGTTTGATGCTCTCACCACGCGCGGGATCTTCCGCACTGACCAGCAATGCAGCAATACCAAATAGAACACCAAATATAACCACGGCGATCACCGAAGTCGGTCGCGCGCCGGTCAAATCATGAAAGACATTACTGGGAATGAACCGAACCAGCATGTCCGCAAGGCCCAGATCAGCAGTCGCGGCTTGTCGTGCGATCAATGTATCCGCTCTGGCCATCTCCCGCGCACCTTCGGTAAGACCCTCCGCAGTCAAACCAAACGTACTCGCCATCAGTATGCCGACAAACGCCGCGATCATGGTCGTGCCAATCAGAATCAATACCACCATGCCGCCGATCTTTCCGAGCGCCGCAATTTTGTGCATGCGGACTACTGCAGCAATCATCATGACCAACACCAACGGCATGATGACCATTTTCAAAAGGTTGATGTAACCGTTTCCGACTACATTGGTCCACTCCAGCGTTCCGGCGACAACCTCCGACTCTCCGCCGTACACAAACTGCAATCCAAAACCGAACGCCAATCCGGTGATTAGTCCAGCCAATACCTGGCGGGATAACGAGAATTTTGGACGCTTGAATCGAGTGAGGAATACGATTAGCCCGACAAAAACCACAAGATTTATAATGACTTGAATCGACATAGCAGTAACCACCCGTAGTTTTTATTGTGTCGGTCGGACTGAACTCTAACCGATGAGGATGTTCTCGTCTAACGAATCTACACCAGATAAACCACAATCCGTTAGTGCCTTGTGGCACGCACAGCGATATTGGAAATGGCCAGTACAGGCACAAGCCGTCCTCCGACGTGTAATAATCGGCGCGACCAACTTGCTAAGGCCAAAAAGTGCTGCCAGATTTTCGACTCGAGACGTACTTTTCAAAGTGGGAATTCGCCGCCCGTTATCACCTTTGTGCATCGGACATGCAATCCATGTCCATCGGCGAGCTACTACAGCTCGCGGGACAAGATGAAGACGCGTTCGCGGCACTCCATCTTGGATACACCGAAACCTTCGGTGCCCCAAAACTCCGGGAATCCATCGCGAACAGATACGATGAGGTCAATGCCGATCAGATTCTGACCTTTGCAGGTGCTGAAGAGGGAATCTTCGTCGCAATGCAGGTGTTGCTCACCGAAAACGATCACGTCATCGTAATTACGCCCAACTACCAGGCGGCGGAAACAATTCCCGGATCAATTTGCGCCGTCACCGGCATTGCGCTGGATGCTGAGCGAAACTGGTCTTTGGATCTCGATGAATTGCGCGCAGCACTACGAACGAATACGAAGTTGATTTCGATTAATTTCCCGCACAATCCGACCGGCAAAGTGCTCGAGCGCGTGGTCTTTGACGAATTGATTCAGATCGCTCGAGAACGCGGCATATATTTGTTTTCTGATGAAGTGTATCGACTATTGGAACGGACCCAGGAAATACGTCTGCCAGCTATGGCTGATGTCTACGAACGAGGACTTTCGCTCAACGTCATGTCCAAGGCGTATGGCCTACCTGGCCTGAGAATCGGTTGGATCGCTACGCAGGACTCCGACTTATTATCCAAAATGGAACGTGCCAAACACTACCTTTCAATTTGCAATTCGGGTCCCAGCGAATTTCTCGCCACAACGGCCCTCTCGTGTGGAGACAAAATACTGCAGCGAAACCATCGCATCATTGATGAGAATCTGACGCTGTTGAACGAATTTTTTGCCAGCAGAACCGACCTGTTCGATTGGTCTGTTCCCGATGGTGGTTGCATCGGTTACCCACGATACAAAGGCGCTGATGGCGTCGAGAAATTCTGCCGAAATCTGGTAGAGAATGCGGGCGTCTTATTGCTGCCAGCAAGTGTTTATCGATCAGAGTTAACCACCACGCCGGACGATCGTTTTCGCATTGGCTTCGGTCGGTCGGGCATGCAAGAGAGTCTCGACGTACTACAAAGTTACGCTTCGTGACTCGATAAGCAGTTTTTGTGGCCTGTGCCATGGCCATCGATCAAATTTTCCGTTATATGAACTACAAGAGTATTCACTAACGCGAGATCGAAAATGCAGAGCCCAAAAATTCTAATCAGTGAAGCGGAGATCAAGCAAAGAGTTGCAGAACTCGCCGCTCAAATTTCCCTCGATTACGCAGACAAGGGCGAGCTGGTCATGGTCGGAGTCCTTAAGGGGTCCTTCATTTTTCTGGCCGATCTTTCTCGACAACTTAGCATACCCCGAAACATCGAATTCATTGCTGTATCAAGTTACGAGCACGGCAGCATTCGCAGCGGCGCAGTCCGGCTCGTGATGGACGTTCGTCGAAGCATCGAAGGCAAGCATGTGCTGGTTGTAGAAGATATTGTCGATACTGGACACACACTGCACTACCTGATTGACATGTTGAAATCTCGCGGCGCGGCATCCGTACGCACTTGCACACTGTTACACAAAGAGCATCGCACGGAGGTCGACGTGGATATCGACTATCTTGGATTTCCTATTGGCGACGAATGGGTCGTCGGATACGGCCTGGATTACGATGAAAAAGATCGCACTTTGCCCTACATTGGTGTCATCGAACCCACTGACTGACAACCACTAAGAGTCGGCGCAATCATCAACTTCCAACTCGATCGTTGAGTGCGTAACGCCGAACTCTGCTTCCAGAGTTTCTTTCACGCACCTGACAATTGCTGTCGGATTTTCAGGCGCTTCCTGTAGGACAACATGCATGGTGAGAATTGGGTGTTGCGGTGTCAGGCCCCAGACATGCACATGGTGAATGTCGAGAACTGCCGGTACTGTGGCAACAATTTTTTCGCGCATCTCCTGCACATCCAACCACTCGGGCGAGCCCTCGAGAAGAATGTGTGCACTACGTCGCGTCAATTGCCAAGCGCTACGCAATAGAAGTGCAGCAACCAATAGAGAAAGAATCGGATCGATCGGCATCCAACCCGTTCTAATGATAACAATCGCGCCAGCGACTGCCGCCACGGACCCGAGCAAATCACCCATGACGTGCAGCACTGCACCACGGATATTCAAGTTCTCCTGATCACCGCCGTGCAGAATGACAAAGGCAACGACATTGACGACCAACCCGATGATTGCCACTAGCAACATAGTGCCGCCGATAACATCCGGTGGCTCTAGCAACCGTTGTATTGCCTCAAAGACGATCCATGCAACGATCAATAAAATGGATAAGCCGTTGACGAACGCGGCGATGATTTGAAATCGATGATAGCCAAAGCTGCGTTTGGCATCGGCAGGTCGAGCGCTAACGTGAAAGGCAAATGCAGCCAATCCAAGTGCAAACGTATCGGTTAACATGTGGCCCGCATCGGCCAGCAACGCCAGCGAACCGGAAATAATGCCGCCCGCGAACTCGACCAACGTAAAAACACCGGTCAGAACCAGCGCCAGCTTAACGCGAGTTACATTGTTTTTCGATACGCCTTGGTCGTGGTGTGTATGGTGATCGTGGCTCATTCTTACATCGCACGGGGTACTCGAATGTCCTCTACCAATTGCTGCACATGTTCCGGCGGCGGTGCGGTCACGCGGCTAACCGCAAGCGCAACGGCAAAGTTTAGGAGCATTCCAATGACACCAATCCCTTCTGGTGAAATGCCGAACAACCAATTCTCCGCGACATTTTCGCCCCACGGCGCGCCGGCCCATTTTAGAAATAAACCTTTGAAGAATTCGATATAGCCATAGGTAAACAGCAGTCCGGTTACCATACCTGCGATAGCACCCTCTTTATTCATTCGCTTGTAGAAAATACCCATGAGAATGACCGGGAATAGCGATGCTGCCGCAAGGCCAAATGCGAATGCGACTACCTGTGCCACCCAACCGGGAGGATCGAATCCCAGATAGCCCGCAATCAGAATCGCAACTGCTGCCGCGATACGGCCCGCCCGCAGTTCGTTCTTCTCGCTGATGGCAGGCGCCAAAATTCCCTTAATTATGTCGTGAGAAATTGCAGCAGAAATCACGAGCAATAAACCTGCAGCCGTGGATAGCGCTGCTGCAATGCCACCAGCTGCGACCAAAGCGATTACCCAATTAGGCAAACTGGCGATTTCTGGATTTGCCAACACCATGATGTCGCGGTCGACCGATAGTTCGTTGCCTTCCCATCCGTAGGAATTCGCCGTCGCTTGAAAATCGGGGTTCGCATCGTTGTAGTACTGAACACGGCCGTCGCCATTCTTATCGTCAAACACGACCAAGCCCGTATTCTCCCAAGTTTTCATCCACTCAGGCCGTTCCTCATAAACCAAATTCCCGTCGGTCGTGCCAACCTCCCCCGACTGAATCGTATTCATGAGGTTGTATCGCGCCATCGCACCTACTGCAGGAGCGGTTGTATACAGAAGCGCAATAAAAAGTAGCGCGTAGCCAGCGGACATTCGTGCGTCACGAACTTTCGGCACGGTAAAGAACCGTACAATGACGTGAGGCAGGCCAGCCGTTCCGACCATCAGAGCAAGTGTGATACAAAAAACATCGATCTTACTTTTATCGCCGCTCGTGAATTGCGTGAAGCCGAGCGAAGTCACGATGTCATCTAACTTATCCAGAAGGCCGACGCCTTCATTCGTAATTTCGCTGCCGAACGCCAACTGTGGAATTGCATTACCCGTAATTTGAATGGCAATAAATATGGCAGGAACGGTATAAGCGAAGATCAGCACACAGTATTGCGCGACTTGGGTATAGGTAATTCCTTTCATCCCGCCCAATACGGCGTAAATGAAGACAATGCCCATGCCAATCATCAGGCCAACAGTCACCTCAACTTCAAGAAATCGCGAGAATACGATTCCGACGCCGCGCATTTGCCCGGCGACATAGGTGAAAGAAACGAAGATGAGGCAAATAACGGCCACGACGCGTGCGGTCTTGGAGTAGTAACGCTCGGCGATAAATTCGGGAACCGTAAATTTGCCAAACTTGCGCAGGTATGGCGCTAGAAAAAGCGCGAGCAGTACGTATCCGCCGGTCCAACCCATCAGGTAAACCGATCCATCATAGCCAAGGAATGCGATCAGGCCCGCCATCGAAATGAATGATGCGGCGCTCATCCAATCGGCGGCGGTAGCCATACCATTTGCAAGAGGCGATACACCCTTGCCGGCGACATAGAAGTCGCCAGTGCTTTTCGCGCGAGACCAAATCGCGATGCCTATATAAAGTACGAAACTCGCGCCGACCACCAGATACGTTAACGTCTTGAGGTCCATTGTTAGCCCTCGTCCACGTCAAACTGACGATCAATTTTGTTCATACGCCAAGCATAGAAGAAAATTAACGCGACAAAAATGTAAATGGATCCTTGCTGCGCAAACCAGAACCCCAGTTTGAATCCACCCATGCGAATGCTGTTGAGTTGATCGACCAGTAATATGCCGAAGCCGTACGAGCAGGTAAACCAAACCAATAGACATGCGAATACCAACCTTAGATTCGCCCGCCAATAGGCCTTTCTGTTCTCCACCGTCATACAATCCCCATAACGTTGTTGTTCTTGTTTGCGGCCAATCTATCAGAGCATAATGAATTTATCACGACTAACGGACGCAATTTAGTGATCGCGGCGAAAGAGTACGACAAGAAATTCGTAGATGTACTCGGCAAACGGATGGCGTATGTGGAAATGGGTACAGGCGATCCCATTGTTTTCCAACACGGAAACCCGACGTCATCCTATTTGTGGCGCAACGTGACGCCACATTTGGCACACGTCGGCAGATGCATTGCCGTCGACCTCATCGGTATGGGCTATTCAGACAAGCTCGACGATGTCGGCGTGAATAGTTATGGATACGAGGAGCAACGCGAATACCTGTTTGCCGCGTGGGAAGCGCTCGGAATAAAAGATCGCGTAACACTTGTGGTGCACGACTGGGGTTCAGCTCTGGGTTTTGACTGGGCGTACCAAAACCAGGCGTCCGTACTCGGTATTGCCTACATGGAAGGCATTGTTAAACCGGTGGTCTGGGCAGACTGGCCAGCCGCCGCAACAGACATCTTTAAAGGCTTTCGCTCGGATGCCGGCGAATCCATGGTATTAGAGAAAAACATGTTCGTGGAACGTGTCCTGCCAGGGTCCGTTTTACGAGCACTGACGGAAGAAGAAATGGCAGTTTATCGACGCCCGTTTCAAAACTCCGGTGAAGAGCGTCGTCCGACACTTACCTGGCCGCGTCAAATTCCGATCGAAGGTGAGCCTGCCAACGTTTGTCAGATCGTCGCAGAATATGCAGCTTGGTTGGCGGAAACTGATATACCAAAACTTTTTGTGAATGCGGATCCCGGCGCAATTCTAACGGGTCCACAACGAGAGTTCTGTCGAACGTTTAAGAATCAGACCGAAGTGACGGTCCCCGGCATTCACTTCATTTCAGAAGACTCGCCTGATGAAATCGGCGCGGCGATTGCTGCCTGGCATAGCCAAATTGTCACGGCTTAGGAGAGTGACGAAAAAGATGGCGGCTCACTAGTAAACCTTACTGATAAACTAGGAGCCGCCGTACCGTCAAAAGTACATCATTCCTGGCCAATACATCCCCCGCCAAGTCGTACCTGAAGGTGTCGTCGAAACTAAGTGTCCGTCTCCGTTAATTATTCGTGTTGTTGAAAGGAGACTGATTTCACAGCCAGAACTTTGCAGATATCCCATTCAATGTCAATTTTCTAGTTACCCCAGTAATGACGCTCAATTTCGGAATTTTCTTTGTGGTAAAATAACGACACATTTAGAACGAGCATTGCATGCAAATCAATAACTTGTCCGCGTGGAATTTATTCGTCCAACACTCCCCATTTCGACACCTAAGCGAAAGGCAGATGGCACGCTACGTTAGTAGAATACATCTTCCGCGGAAATCACACGTATGTCCGCGCCGTCGATGCTCAACGCAAGAGAATTGATGATTTGATCCTCGTCGAGAAGATCGACTGATTTCTCCGCCTCATAGGTCATTGGAGATGACTGCTCATTCGCCAAACGCTCCTTCAAATCTGCAGCATCGCTTGTGACGAATACGTAGTGCATTTTATCGACGCTTAAGTTTTCTTTGATGACGCGATTAACATCCGCCAGCGTCACGTGCTCAAGCCCGTCCCGAACATAATCTGCGAATGCGTCGATCTCGTAATACTCGCTGTCAAGCGCATAGCCCAGCTGTCGAGACTGACCGTCCGTTACAAGGCTTACGAAATTCGACAGATAAGATCGAGTTGCCTCAAAGGCCGATTCACTCATGCCCTCGTTAAGCAATTTCTGCATTTCATACACGGCTGTCCGAGTCGCAAAGTGAGCATCGTTATTGTTACGCAAAGGACGCAGCCAAACCTGGAAGATTTGCTGCTGTCGACCAAGGTTCGTCGCCGGCTGCATCGAAAACATTGCACCTGGAAAATACTCTATATAAGCGTAGTCGCCATAGTTCATTCCGCGCTCTTCACGAATCCGTTGATAGAGAAGACTGTTTTCACTGCGGTGCTCTCCAAGATAGGAACGCGCCAACCACAGGGCGAGCCAGTCCGGATCACCGCGCTTCAGGTCAACAGGGAAACCGAAGGACACTGCGACGGCAGGTGTTTCTTTTTCAACAATTGTGACTTTGTTGGCGTCGATATCTTCTGCAGGCGACACCGAAACCATGGCTCGCTCACCGGCTGGCAGTGCTTGTAGATCATCACTCAGTTGAGTAGCGAAGGAAGCTGGATAACCTCCGGAAAGACCGACTGTAATATTACTAGTGGTGTAATACTGCCTGTAGAAGGACTGCATGTCCTCCATCGTGATCGACTCTATGTCGCTACTGTTACCTAAATTATAAGAGCCGTAGGGATGGTCATCGCCGTAGATATCGCCGTAAAGCACTTCTTTCGCCAACTCCTCATCGTTATCGCCGACCAACCCGGTACGGATAGCATTTATCTGTTGAGTCTTTAGCCGGGCAAAATCCTGCTCGCCCCATCCGGGATTCAGTAACTGACTACGCACATAGCCGTACCATGTATCCAAGTTGTCTTTGTGTACCTGCCCCGACAAGCGTGTCATTTCCTTATCGACACTCGCGACGAAACCACTGGCAATCGGATACATTGCCGCATTGATTTCCTGAACCGCGGCCGTGGCGGAGCCCGCATCAGTCAACATCGCCGCTGTCAAAGCGGCAAGACCTTTTTTTCCGACCGGATCCATACTCGCGCCTGCGTGAACAAGAAAAGACACGTCAACCAAGGGCGACGACGCCAACGGCTGAGCTACAATCGAAACAGGAGCAGAGTCACCATCAGGCGAAATATCGTCGTGGAAAACATTCTTGTCTACTACGCTGGAATGGCTGGCGATGGCAACTTCTATTTTGCGGTTCGCAACAATTGCGTCAAGTGCAGATCCGCTCTCCATCGACGCGATGTTCGACGAACCAGAGAGCGTCACCGTTACTCGACTGGTCTCTGTAAAATAAATATTCGCAAACTTTCGAATATCACCAGTGGTGAGGTGATCGTAGACGTCATACATCACATTAATGGTTTCGGGCGTGCGATCGTATTGAACAAACTGCGCTAACAGACTGCCAATATTGCGGGAGCTATCCAATTGCGAAGCAAACGAATAGCGCAGGCGCTTTTTAGCTGCCTCCACTTTTTCAGCGTCTATTAACTTCGTTCGTACATCCGCGAATGTCGCCAAAATCGCCTGCTCCACTTCTGCCGTACGCGATTCATCTGTCAACCTCGCATAAACCACATTTACATTGGGGTCTTTGTTAAACGGAAAATCGGTACCAAGCTGATCAACAGACTGATCATCAATGACCAATTTCTGATAAAGCGCCGATGAGTCGGAAAAATACATGGACGACATCAGGTTCATCGCTGGCATGTCCTTTTCGCCGGGCACGAAGCCAGGGCTGCGAAATCCCACTAACAACCACGGCTGCGTTTCTGTTTCCCACTGAATGTGCTCATATACCGACCCTGATGCCTCGGGCTCAGGCGGAATATCGGCAACGTAGCTTCCACGTTCCCAGTCAGACCAGTACTTCTCTACCAGTGAGTAAGTCGCTGCAGGATCTACATCGCCAACAATGATGACCGCTGTATGCTCAGGTCGATACCAACGACCAAAAAATTCCTTTGCATAATCCATCTGCTCCGGCATTTGCTCGATGTCTTCGATCAAACCCATCGTTGGGTGATGGTATGGATGAACAGAAAACGAGAGTGATCGAACGCGGTTGTAAGCAGCAATGAGTGGATTGGAAAAATTCTTCAGGTACTCGCCCTTGACGGCCAGCGCTTCCGTACGAAAAGCGGATTCGGAATAACTCAGGTTCTGAAATCGATCTGCTTCGACCTCGATCATCTTTTCCAGATCGGGTTTCGTAAAAGTAATGTGATAGTTCGTATAGTCATCGGTGGTGTAGGCGTTCGTACTCGCACCGGCATTTTTTAGCATGTTGGTATATGCATCCGACGGGTATTTCTCCGTACCGCGGAACATCATGTGTTCGAAAAAATGAGCGAATCCAGATTTACCTTTCTCTACCTCATTGCGCGAGCCGGTCTGCACAGGAATTTGCAGCGTGACGATATCGGGATACTCTGTTTGAACAATAATCACTCGCAAGCCATTGTCCATCTCGCGCATCAGATATGGCATAGCAAATATCTTCGCGGGTGACATAGATTCTGCCAAAGTTTCGGGCGTATCGTCGGCAGCGGGTGCGCAGGCACCGAGCAGCAATACCGAAAGCGCGATGCCAAAATTTGATTTCATTAAAAGTCTCTCCGGATGGACTACAATGTTAGCCACTAAGACAGACGTGAAGCATAAGTGGTTCAATGGCTCAGCAACAGCGGGTAAGACAAAAACCTCAACCCAAAAAACGACACTAAACACTCCGGCAGTCCTGAGGAGAGCACGTTGATCAAGGCTTTAAAAACAATCGCTTACGTTGTAATTTCACTAGTATTCGCAGGCACGGGTGCGGCCGATACCTTGCTGCACTCAGTGACGGGATACACCAGTAGTGACACGGGAATTGTAGAATTCAGCGCGCTCGCATTTGATGCTGATGGTCGTGTCACTGCAGTCGGCGATGACGAGATGCGGAACGAATATGCCGATGCAACGCAGATTGACGGCAAGCAGCAGTTCGTCTTGCCTGGCCTGCATGATGGACATGGCCACGTGTCGAGTCAGGGGCTGCTAGGTGTCGAGCTGAATATTGCGGGTGTTGAAAGTCTCGATATTGCAGTTGAAGCAATTGCCGCTTACGCGAAGGAAAATCCAGGCTCGGGTTGGATCAAGGGCCGTGGCTGGAATCAAGTCTTATGGCCAGTGCAGGAATTCCCTGCCGCCACCGCAATAGATGTCGTAGTCGCCGACCGGCCCGTATGGTTGCGACGCATAGATGGCCACGCTGGATGGGCAAATAGCAAAGCCCTTGAATTGGCTGAAATAACTGACGACACGCCGGATCCCATTGGTGGAAAAATCATTCGCGACGACGATGGCAAGGCGACGGGGACAATGATTGATTCTGCAATGGATTTCGTTGCCGCCAAAATCCCGCCCATCACCAAGGATGAGTACCGTAAGGCTTTCAAAACTGCGTTTAAAGAATTGACGTCACTGGGCCTAACCAGCATTCACGATGCAGGCATCAGTATCGATGAGGCCGAAACCTATCTATCTATGGCGGATAACGGCGAAATGTCGATGCGCATTTACGCCATGATGTGGCAAGCTGGCGAAAATCTGGACGCGATAGGCAAACCCATTATTGCCTACGGCAACGATCGACTGGATATCCGCTCCGTCAAACTCATGTCAGATGGTGCTCTGGGCAGCCGGGGCGCCGCCATGATCGACCCTTACGAAGATGACGCTGAGAATCACGGTCTTCGTATGTACACGCAGGCGGAGCTCGACGGGTATGTAAAGAAAGCGAACGATATGGGTTTTCAGGTGGGCATTCACGCGATCGGCGACTATGGCAACCGGCAATCACTTGACGCATTCGAAAAGTCACAAGGCGGGCAAAAATCTCCGCTAAGAAATCGCATTGAGCATGCACAGATAATTGCACTTGACGATATACCGCGATTTGCAGAGCTTGGCGTCATTGCATCGATGCAAGCAACTCACGCGACGAGTGATATGAACATGGCAGAAGATCGAATCGGGACTGAGCGCGTCAAGGGTGCATACGCGTGGCGAAAGCTTATTGATTCAGGAGCGGTTATCGCAAATGGTTCTGATTTTCCAGTTGAACTCGCTAATCCCATGCATGGAATGTATGCATCGGTGGCGAGAAAGAGTCGCGCAGGTCTGCCAGAAAACGGCTGGCGCTTAGAGGACGGTTTGACTAGAGAGGAAACGCTGCACTCTTTCACTCTTGCTGCCGCCTACGCTGCTTTACAAGAAGACCGACTGGGCAGCCTTGAACCAGGCAAGTGGGCAGATTTTATCGTTGTCGATCGGGATTTTTTTGTGATCCCAGAAGCTGAAATTGACGACATTCAAGTTTTACAAACGTGGGTTGGTGGCGAGATGGTTTATGAGCGTTGCGAAAACCCGGAAAGCGCAAGTTGTGATAACTGAGGTAAACCATGATCGTTGAGCAAATCTGGACCGGCAATTCCTTCCGAAACTTCAATTACCTAATTGCGTGTTCGGAAACAGGCGATGCTCTGGCGATCGACCCGCTCGACTTCAAGAAATGTCTTGCAGTTGCAAAGCAGAACGATTGGACAGTAACGCAAATTCTCAACACCCATGAACACTCTGATCACACGGGCGGAAACAAGGCTATGGTCGCTGCTACCGGAGCTAAAATCATCGCCCATGCCGGAGCGAAAGATAGTATTCGAAACATCGACAGAGGGGTCGGTGCGGGAGATGTAATCAAAGTTGGCAAGACTGTCGAGCTCGAATGTCTGGATACGCCCGGTCACACCATGTGTCACATTTGTTTGCTTTCGCATACGGACCAGCCGGCGATATTTAGTGGTGACACCCTATTTAACGCAGGCGCAGGTAACTGCCACAACGGCGGCCACCCGAGCGAAATGTACAACACATTCAGAAATCAGTTGGATGGGTTGAATGAGAACACGCGACTTTATCCGGGACACGATTACCTGCTCAACAACTTAGAATTCACGCTCGACAGAGAGCCGGATAACGTA
>JABIUH010000403.1 GCA_018701055.1 Woeseia sp.
ACAATCAAGCGTCGCTTTTGACGCTCAATCCAGCCGCTTAGGCTAACTGTCTGGCCAACCTCGAGTGGTTTACGATAGCGAATTTCGCATCGTGCTGTATGGGCTTTGATTTGCTGTAGGTAAAGTACATTGGCCATTACGTCATCGAGTGCGGAATAAATAATGCCGCCGTGTACGGTATTTTCGTACCCAACGTGATTTTCGTTCGGCGTGAATTCACCGGAACAACGGCCATCCACCAGGGTAAATCGAATTTGCAGCCCGACCGGATTGTCCGGTCCACAGGCAAAACACATCGTTGCTGCTTCGAAAGCCTCTTGTTCGCTCAACTCAGTCTCCTAGGTCGATTTAGCCGCGATCATCTCAGGGTAAATTGGGCGCCATCGATAGGCTTCGATACGCTCATTCAGCGTCGCCAGGTCAGTTTGCGAGGCGACACCATCGCTCATTGCCCTTGTGGCTGTGGCCAGTGCTACCTGACCGCAGATATCCCACAGGCGTGACACTTCCGGCATGAGGCAACCTTCTGCAATCTCGTCATCAGTCAGACTGTCCGCGAGTGCCTGTGCTGATGCCGCGATCATCCCATCGGTTACTTCACTCGCTCCCGCCACGATAGTGCCAAGCCCAAGTCCGGGAAAGATAAATACGTTGTTTGCCTGACCGATACGTTGTATTCCACCACGCATCGGTACGGGATCAAACGGACTGCCCGTAGCAACCAGGGCTTTACCGCCGGTCCAACGAAGAACGTCCTCCGGTATTGCTTCGCTAATCGAGGTTGGATTCGACATCGGCAGAATGACGGGCCGTGCCGTTACTGCCGCCATTGCCTCAACGACGGCTTGATCAAAGGCATTGAATTGTCCGGAGGTCCCAATGAGCACGGTCGGTTTGTAGGCCTCGATCACACTTGCCAAATCGCTAACATTCTCGCCTTTCAGATCTAGCTCGGCAGCCAAGTCCTTCGGCCATGCGAGTTCAGCCTTATAATCGGTAAATTCTCGCTCAGCAGTCAATATGCCGCGACTGTCCATTGCGAGCACTGAATTGCTTAGGTTGGCACCGGACAAGCCCTGGTCTTCCAATCCATTTAGGATCATCTTGGCGATACCGTATCCAGCGGCGCCTGCGCCATAGATCAGGACACGACTGTCTTTAAGGTCAGTGCCCGTAATCTTGCAGGCAGCATGTATACAGGCGTAAGCCACCGCGCCTGTGCCTTGAATATCGTCATTAAATGAGGGAACGGTCGCTTTGTAACGATTGAGCACGGTCAATGCGTTGTCTTTGCGAAGGTCTTCCCATTGAATCGTTACCCTCGGAAACACCGCTTTGGCCGCAGCAACGAACTCGTCGACCAAAGATAAATAAGCATCGCCACGCAATCGCTTGTGCCGCCAACCTAAATACAAGGGATCATCGAGTAAATCCTGATTATTAGTGCCCACATCGAGACTGATAGGCAACGTATGCGCTGGGTGGATACCGGCACCTGCACAATACAAAGATAATTTTCCAACGCTGATCGCCATGCCGCCGGCGCCCTGATCACCAATGCCAAGGATCGCTTCGTTGTCAGTGACAACCATCAATTGCACGTCGGAGAATGGCGCTGCGCTGCGAAGTACTTTCTCAATGCGGCCAACATGATGCGGTGTGATCCAAATCCCACGGCCCCGGCGAAACACTCGACTGAAATATTGTGATGCCTTGCCGACTGTCGGCGTATAGACAATCGGCATCAGTTCTTCGAGATTGTCCTCCAGCAATTTGTAAAAAAGATGCTCATTTCGGTCTTGCAGCGCTGCCAGCCCGATGTGCCGACCCATCGGATCCTTATTGAACATGATCGATTTGAAAACGCGCTTTGCTTGCGTCTCAATGTCACTTATCCGCGCGGGTAGCAGACCCTCTAAACCAAACTGCTTGCGCTCAGCATCAGTAAAACCCGTTCCTTTGTTGTACAAAGGGTAACGCAGCAAAGATTTTCCGCGCTTGGGCACATTAAGCTGATGCTTGTCGCCGTCTCGTATGAGATCGTACTTATCCAATAATTGGGATCCAACTTAGGGAACTTGTTGGTCAATTTCGATATTAACCTCGTTCGAAATCGCAGGCTCTATGGTGTCCTGACCATACCAATCACCACTAGCGGCGATGGGTTGTCCCGTCATAGACACGCGCGCGACGATTTCCAATCGTTCAAAACCCGATGGCACTCGACCGGGAATCATCGCATCGCTATCGCTGATGTGTATTTCTGCCGGCAGCTCTGATAACTGACGTCGAACGGCTGCGATCGGAGGCCGTGGCTGTGCCGGATCACGCGCAATTATGAAGACGGTGGTGTTTGGAATACTGGCCGCAAGCGCCATTTCGCCCAATGAAACATTTACCGTGACCACGGGCGCGCCGCCGCCTGCAAGATCGGGCGCGGGGATCGATGCGACACTCGTGCCACGCAACTCTGCGATTTGCTGTCGCAGTATTTCCTGGACATTAATCGGTGGTGACGTTGCAAGGAGCGCTTCCCAACGATCCGCGCCAAGACTCTTGTTACCGCGTTCTACCGCCGCCATACCGCCATAAAAAAGCGCCTTAGGATTGTTTGGTTGTAGAACTAACGCGTTCTCAAATAAGTCACCGGCACGACCTAATAGCGCTCGATCGTCGCTGTACAACACCGCCTCACCAAGGTCCGATAAGGTCTGACTATCCTGCGCCGATTCAAGTGCCACTGCTTTTTCGAACGCGGCGATAGCACCTGCAAAATTTCGCATGGAAAAATATGATCGTCCGAGCATTTTCCAGCCCGCCAAGTCATCCGGGTTTTCCTGCAATCGGCTGGAAAGTGTCGCGACCATCCCATCGATGTCTGGCGCCGCATCCGCGGCAACGGAGCTGTCCGGCGTGCCGTTTTCCACATAAAGCCAGGCGGATACACCCCCGACTAATACAGTCGCCACAACAATGGTCGCAGATAGTTTTTTCTGGCTACGATACAACGGCACGACCACAAACATGACCGCAACAAACAACATCGCCCCAATCACAAACCAAAGCATCGCCTAGCTCTCTACCTGGTGGATTTCGTCATCATCTACATCGAGTGGCATCGTCATGCGTTTGGATATCACACGCGCCGCTACGATTCCGCCGAAGAGCAAAAATAGGCCCGGGGCGATCCACAATAATAGGGAAAACCCGCTCATAGGCGGCCGGTAGAGCACGAAATCGCCGTAGCGCTGCACGAGAAACTCAAACACCTGGGCATTAGTTTTGCCTTCGCTAAGTAAGCGACGAATTTCTCTGCGCAAGTCACTGGCAATCTGAACATTAGAGTCTTTAATCGTTTGGTTTTGACACTGAACGCAGCGAACTTCAGAAATAATTTCTACATAACGGGCCTGCATTTCGTCATCTTCAAAGGCTCTGCCAGTATCGATAGCCCACACAGACCACCCGACCAGCAAACATATCACCCCCAGAAACAAGCGACTCACGGCTGATCACCTTCTGCAGCAGCGATTGCAGGCAAGAAATCGTTTTCCCATGCGTCGCGACTCAACGGGCCCAGATGCTTTAAAAGCACGCGCCCATCCTTGCCTATCAAAAAGGTTTCTGGCGCACCGTATACACCCCAATTTATCCCTGTGACGGAATCAGCGTCGAAACCGGAGGCGACATAGGGGTCACCTAGCTGACTCAACCACTGCAGCGCCGGTTCGCGTTGATCACGCCAATCGATACCATAAATGGGCACGTCCGAGGTGCGCGACAATTCCATTAAAAACCCATGTTCCTGACGACAGCCAACGCACCAAGTTGCCCAAAAATTAACAATTGCGACCTCGCCATCATAGGCTTGATTACTGATTCTTTCATTTGGCACCTTTAACCGTGGCAAATCGAAATGTGGCGCCTCTTTACCCAAGAACGGCGACGGCAATTTCTTTATGTCGCGCTCCGGGTCCAATCCCTTAATGAATACCCCTACCAGCAAACCGAATGCGATCAGCGGCACCACAAACTTAAGCATTACGCAGGCTCTCCCTGCTGAATCCTGACGCTTTCTTTTTGCGCCGCCGTTAAACGATAACGGCGGTCGCTTGCTGCAATTAAACCGCCAAGGGCCATGATGAAGGCACCTAACCAGATAAAGCGAATAAGCGGTTTGTACTGCAGGCGCACACTCCAGGCGTCGTTTCCCAACGGATCGCCAAGCGCGACGAATAAGTCACGATTCCAGCCTGCATCAATTCCGGCTTCCGTCATCGGACTTTTTTGGACGAGATAGGTGCGCTTTTGCGGCCGGAGCTGACCGATGAAATCACCATCCTTGTATATATCCACCTCACCCTCAAGCGCTTGATAATTTGGCCCGATAGTATTCTTTAAG
>JABIUH010000404.1 GCA_018701055.1 Woeseia sp.
AAACAATGATCAAGCAAGGGCGCGAGTGCATTCGTGAATAGTTCGGGCTAGGATCAGGCATGTATACAGAATGCCCTGAATGCGGAATCGCATTTCGCGTCACCGCCAAAGTCCTGCAACAGGCAAATGGCAACGTCCGCTGTGGTGGTTGTAACCATGCGTTCAACTCGCTGGAGTACCTTTCTGAAGAAATGCCCGGCAGCATCCCGGCGGATGATAGCGATGTGTCCGATGATGCGCTCGCGGAAACCAGCAGACGCTTACTCAAAACGCTAGACGAGCTGGCAGGCACGAGCGAAGTTCGTATTGAAGACACCGGAGTCGAATGGCGAAGCCTGGCGGAAAACCTCGACGGTGACTACGTTGACGATATTGAAGCATCCGATGAAATGCGGTACGACGACAATTCCCCACTGCCCGACGAGTTTGATGAGGTCGAGGTCTTCGCCGAAGAGGCAGAGCCTCAGCCGGTTGAATCGACAGACACGGGTCTGCATATCGAATTTACCGAATCGCAGGGCGAAGCTGTACTCACTGAACCCGATGAGTGGACGGATTTGCTGGACGAAGTTTGTGAACCAAAGACCGAAGAGACCCCCATCGAGGAACTGGAGTCCGAAGTGCTTCAGATCGAAGCAGAACTTGCCGCCATCCACACCCAACTACTGAGTAAAAACGACGAGCAGGACGATACCAAAGACGACGATGGCCCCGCTGACATTGACACTCAATTCAATATGGAAGCAGTGGCGTTAGGGCTGGAAACAACTGGCACAACCAAAGCTCTAGCTGATGATGTTCCGCTGGTCGATGAGTCACCATCAATCGACACCGAGGAAGAAGAATCGGATGCGGAGGACACGCCAGACGTGCTCGATGAGGACGACGGCAGTGAACTTGGCGAGGAAATCTCTGCGGAAGCCGACACCGAAGATGAGGAAATTGAAACTGCGGACGCCGATCATGACGATGAATTTGAGGAAGAGAATGATTACGGCGACGCCGATGATGTAGATGACGACACGCCTGGTGATGCCGAGGACGAAGCCTCTGCAGAAGCGGAAGAGCGATCTGATGTCGATACAGCAGACGTTGATGACGAAAATGAGTCACTTGCCGCACGCAATGAATCAACCAGTGAATTTGAGGCACAAATTGACGTTGCCGCCAGTGCGCTCGCAGGAATCGATGCGGCCGAGAACGAAGCCGCAGAGGAAGGGGATGCAGTCTCCGAATACGGCGCGGACAGCAACGATATCTCTCTGGATTTTCTTGCACTCGAAAATCAAGTAACAGATGACGAGGACCTAGAAAAACAAGTTGACGCAACCGCCGACGAATCGGATGCAGATGAACAAACGGGCGAGTCTAAACATTTCGTGCCGAAGCCAACAGAAGAAGAAATGACGGCATTGGCGCTACAGGACGATGAGTTTTCGGCCACGCTCGTGGGCATGGCGACACCGGAAGATTTACTGAAGGGTAAAGCCGCAGATGTGGAAACAATCATCATGGAAGGTGAATTTGTTCGCAACGTCGTCGAGCAAGAACGAATAGATTCTGAGGCAGCCGCGCGAAATCAATTTGGCGATGCCGGCAGCCTCTCTGATACTTACGCGCTGAGACGCAACAAACTACCGGGAGGACGTCGCAACTACGATCCACCCAAGTATGCGAGGATCGCCGGCGTCGCTGTCCTCGGATTGGTTTTATTGGCTCAATTCGTTCACTACTCGCGCGAGGCGTTGGCGACATCCGGATACTTCAATCAAACGATTGGCCCCGTATACCAACTTCTTGGCAGCCCGGTCAATCCAGAGTGGGACATAACAGGTTGGCAATTTGAGACGACGAACGGGAACATCGGAGAAACTGATAACTCTTTGGTAATCGTGTCGCGTCTGATTAACCAATCGGATACGGAGCTACCCTACCCACTCGTGCACGTCTCCCTGACCGATCGCTGGGAAGACATCATGGGCAGCCGCGTAGTTGAGCCAGGCGAATATCTCGCGGGTGCGCTGGACCGAAGCACGCCCGTACCACCGGGCCAGACTTTTACTGCCGTCATCACCATTGAAAACCCGGCCACAGAGGCCACTGGCTTCAAACTGAATGTTTGCTATCGTCAAGAACCTGGTGTCGTACGTTGCGCCATCGAAGATTTCAAATAAACTGGGTCAGAGCCCGATACTAAAGAAACGGGCTCTGACCCAATTTTTTGGCGCAATTTCACGCAATGCAAATAGGTCCCTACAAAATATCCAGCCCATTCCTCTTGGCGCCCATGGCAGGCATCACCGATGCCCCATTTCGCCGCTTGTGTAGACGTTTTGGCGCCGGAATGACGACCTCAGAGATGACCACCGCCGATATTAGCTTGTGGCAAACCGAAAAATCACGCCGACGACTCGATCTCGATATGGCTATTGAGCCTCGAGTTGTGCAAATCGCGGGCTCAGATCCCGATCAACTCGCGCTCGCGGCGACGTTGTGTGTCGATCGCGGCGCACAAATTATTGATATCAATATGGGCTGTCCCGCAAAGAAGGTTTGCAAGCAATTGGCTGGTTCCGCCTTACTAAAAGACCCTCTCTTAGTCAGCAAGATTCTAACCAGCGTCGTTGCGTCAGTTTCCGTGCCTGTCACTTTGAAGATGCGCACTGGATGGGATCCAGAGAATCGTAATGGCACTGAGATTGCGCGCATCGCCGAGGACTGTGGGATCCAGGCATTGGCTATTCATGGCAGAACTCGCGCGTGTCGTTACAAGGGTGATGCAGAATATGCAACGATCAAGCGCATCAAATCGATAGTCAGCATCCCGGTGATTGCCAACGGTGACATCACCGACGCCCAGAAGGCGCTGCAGGTGTTGAACCAGAGTTCGGCTGACGCGCTGATGATCGGTCGCTCGGCAAGAGGACAACCATGGATATTTCGGGAGCTAAATCATTTCCTCCTGACAGGTGAATCTGCTTCACCGCTAGAAAAAAGTAAAGTCCGTGATATTATGCTCGACCACCTGAACGACCTGTACCAGTTTTATGGGGAATCGACAGGAGTTCGCGTGGCTCGCAAGCACCTTACTTGGTATTGCGCCGGTTTGAATAATTCTAATAATTTCCGGTCCCAAGTGGTGCGCGTGGATAGTGCTTCCGAACAAATTCGTATGACGCGGACATTCTTTGGCTTACAAAGCGAGGACGACTCATTGGCCGCGTAGCTTTTTATTTCGGCAGTTTTCTTTTGCAAACACGCTTCAGGAATTAGCAAAAAGTGGCCAAGAACAACAACGCAAACAAAATAGAATTTGCGGCCTCGAAAAATAAGAAGCCACTTCGGAAACACACCGAAGAAGCGCTACAACAGTACTTCAAGAATTTAAATGGCGATCGCCCTGGGGAATTGTACGATCTGGTTCTGGGCGAAGTCGAAGAACCCCTTTTCAAGGCTGTAATGGATTACACCGATGGCAATCAAAGCCAGGCTGCGGGTATTCTCGGCATCAACCGCGGAACGCTACGCAAGAAGTTAAGAACCTACTCCATACATCAGTAAAGGCAAATCATGTTCGAGGTACGCCGTGCGCTTATCAGTGTCTCTGATAAGCGCGACCTTATTCCGTTTGCTCAAGGCCTGACAGATCTGGGCATTGAGATTCTCTCCACTGGCGGCACCTGGCGCCTACTTCACGACGCGAACATTGCCGCTGTCGAGGTATCCGACAAAACAGGCTTCCCGGAAATTATGGACGGGCGCGTGAAAACGCTTC
>JABIUH010000342.1 GCA_018701055.1 Woeseia sp.
CGTGCATCCGTTGCAGGCCGCAAAGGGGCTACCGATCTCTCGGAATCCCGCCGGTCACGATCCTCGATGTCCCGTGAAAGGGCGGCAAGGCTAACATCAATACCCTTGTCATTCAACTGCTTATGGCGTCTTTTGGCGCGCTCTTCAGCGCTCGCAGTGAGGTAAATTTTGAGCTCGGCGTCGGGGAAAACATTCGTGCCCATATCGCGTCCATCCGCCACCAAACCGGGCGCTTTTCGAAACTCCTGTTGCAGCACTAGCAACGCGTCTCGCACAGCCGGTTTCGCTGCGACAATTGATGCGATACGTCCACATTCCTCGGTTCGAAGCTCTGAGCTAACTTCGACACCATCCAGACAAATCCGCTCCTGCCCCGACTTATCCGTCGCAAACGAAATTTTCAGCCCCCTGGCGATTTCCGCCAATCTTTCGCCTGCCGCATCGGATTCGTTGCGATTGGTGGCCTCGAGGGCTACCAATCGATATAGAGCACCGCTGTCCAGTAGATGCATACCCAACGCTTGGGCCACGCGCCGGGCAATGGTTCCCTTGCCCGACCCGCTAGGGCCATCAATCGTAATGACCGAAATCCTATCCGTGCTTGGACCGCCGTCCATCGGACTATCCTCGTCGCCTGACTGCGCGACGATATCGACCCCCAGCGCTTGGAGGCACTCCACAAACCCGGGAAAGGACGTGTTTACAGCATCGGTCTCGCCAACATGGACCGTCCATTCAGCCACTGTCGCCGCGATCGCAAACGACATCGCAATGCGGTGATCGCCGTAACTCTTCACCGACCCGCCATAAAGCTTGCCGCCATGCACGACGGCGCCATCCGGGGACTCCTCCACGGTGACACTCAATGCACGCAGCCCTTCAGCCATGGCTGCGATTCGATCACTTTCCTTTACCCGTAGCTCACCAATGCCAGAAAACGTAGTCTTCCCCTCTGCAGCGGCAGCGGCGACAAACAACACTGGAAATTCGTCGATGGCGAGCGACACCTTGGCCGGATCAACGTCAATACCCCGCAGCTTGGAGGATCGCACGATCAGATCCGCGACAGGTTCCTCGCCAAACAGGCGCACGTTTGTCAGTGAAATATCGCCGCCCATGTCCTGCAATATGTCGATGACCCCCGTTCGCGTCGGATTGACCCCTACGCCTAAAATTGTCACTTCGACATTTTCAGCGAGAATGGCGGCAAGAATAATGAAGGCAGCCGACGATAGATCTGCGGGAACATCGATGTCAGTTGCGGTTAATTCCTGACCGCCCTGCAGGTCAATTCGCGACGTACCAACGCGTAGATCAACACCCATCGTTCTAAACATTCGTTCCGTGTGATCACGTGTCGTTGCCGGCTCTATAACGGCAGTCGCGCCAGCAGCGTAAAGACCCGCCAGCAACACAGCGGACTTGACCTGTGCACTTGCCACTGGACTTGCGTATTCGATGCCGCGCAGGGAGTTTCCGAATATCGACAGCGGCGGCTTGCCGTCTTTGGCGTTAATCTTCGCGCCCATCATGCCAAGCGGCTTGATAACGCGATTCATTGGCCGCTGACTCAAAGATTCATCACCACTCAACTCGGCGTTGAAATCCTGCCCGGCGAGTAAACCCGCAAATAGGCGCATAGCGGTGCCGGAATTCCCCATGTCGAGCTGCGAGTCCGGCGCACTAAGTCCACGCAAGCCAACGCCGTTGATAAGCACCTCGTCGGACGCCTGCTGCTCGATCTCGACACCCATCTGTCGCAACGCGGCCAACGTAGCCAAACAATCCTCGCCCGCAAGGAACCCCTTGATGCGAGTTTGGCCGTTAGCAATGCTGCCCAGCATCAAAGCGCGATGCGATATCGATTTATCACCCGGCACAGTGGTCTCACCACTTCTGAGGGCGGAAGGTTGGACGACGAATTTCATACTCAGGCCTGGTTAGCGAACAGCTTTCGGGTAAGCGCCAACAATTCGATACAAAGAGCTATTTTTTTCGAGCTCTTCGAGCGCGTCTTTGAGTGGTGCTTCTTCTGCGTGCCCGTCGACGTCGATGAAGAATACGTATTCCCACTTTTTGCGCCGCGAAGGGCGAGACTCGATCCGCGACATACTGACCCCATGGGTCGCAAACGGCTGCAAGAGTGAATGCAAGATGCCCGCACCCTCGGCCGTATCCTTGGTCGACACCAATACCGTCGTTTTGTCATCGCCACTTGGAGCCAGCAACTTTCGTCCTATAACTAGAAATCGTGTGGAGTTATCCGCACGATCTTCAACGTTGTTGACCATTATTTTTAGGTTGTAAACCTCAGCCGCCGCATCACCACCGATCGCCGCTGTTCCAGTCTCATCTCGGGCGCGGCGGGCGCCGGCCGCATTGCTGTTAACGCCGATTAACTCGGCATGCGGCAAGTATTCACGTAACCACCCGCGACATTGGGCAAGCGACTGCTCATGCGCGCAGATACGCTCGATTGAATCGAGCCCATCCTCATTCCCCATTAAATGCTGCTCAATGCGTAATTCGATCTCACCACTCACTTTGAGCGGTGACGAAATAAACATATCTAACGTATTGTTTACGGTGCCTTCGGTCGAATTCTCGATCGGAACCACACCAAAATCAGCCGCTCCACTCTCAACTTCCTGAAACACTTCGTCAATCGTCGAAAACGGAAGTCCGCGAACCGAATGTCCGAAATGTTTGTAAACAGCGGTTTGGGTAAACGTACCCTCTGGCCCTAGAAAGCCGATCTTAAGCGGTTCCTGTTGAGCCAGGCAGGCCGACATGATTTCACGAAACAGGCGAAGCATTTCTTCATCACGTAGCGGGCCCTCATTGCGAGCCAATACGGCGCGCAAGACTTCGGCTTCCCGTTCAGGTCGGTAATAATGGACTGCCCCTGCCAAATTCCCTTTGGACTTACCCACCTCTTGAGCGAAGCGTGCGCGCTCATTAATTAAGGACTGGATCTCCCTATCCACAGAGTCGATTCGCTCACGAATTGATGAGAGATCGATCTCACCTGAACCCTTATTTTCACCCTTAGACAAACTACTTACCCGCACTTTAAGTCACTGAGTCTTCAGGATATCGGCTTGCCAAGATTTCGCAATGCCAAAACACCCTCTATGCCTCTCATTTTAGAGATGGTCTCAGCTGAAACCGGTCGGTCAAGGTCAACTATGGTGTAGGCGAGATTCCCGACCGACTTATTTAACAGATCCTCGATGTTGAGTTTCTGCTCACCAAGGCAGCTTGAGATTTGTCCAACCATGTTGGGCACGTTAGCGTTCGCGATTGTCATTCGATAGGCCGTACTACGCGGCATGACCGCCTGGGGGAAGTTGACTGAATTTCGGATATTGCCGTTCTCGAGAAAGTCCTTGAGATTGTTGGCCACCATTACAGCGCAATTCTCTTCCGCCTCTGTGGTCGACGCACCCAGGTGCGGTAGCGCGACAACACTCGGATGCGCGATCAAATCCGTCGTCGGAAAGTCCGTGACGTATGCGTGCAGTTTTCCATCCTCAAGTGCTGCCAGCATTGCGGCATTATCGACGATGCCGCCACGGGCGAAATTGATAACGACGCCACCCTCTGGCATCAACGCCAGTCGTTCCGCATTAATTAGGTGCTTGGTTGCGTCGATCAGTGGCACATGAACGCTAATGAAATCCGATACCCGAAATAATTGTTCGAGCGATTCGACCTGCTCAACTCCGGCCGACAATTGCCACGCGCGCCGAACGGTAATGCCCGGATCGAAGCCGACCGCCTTCATGCCCAATGCCAACGCAACATTTGCTACTTCGACGCCAATCGCTCCCAAACCAATGACGCCAATGGTTCGACCCGGCAATTCGTAGCCAACAAACTTCTTTTTGCCCGCTTCAATAGCCTTGTTTAGCGCATCACCCGATTCAGTCAAAGCCTTTACATAGTCGCGTGCACCAGCGAGGTTTCTCGCCGCAATCAACATGCCAGCGACGGCGAGCTCTTTCACTCCATTCGCATTCGCGCCCGGCGCATTAAATACCGGAATACCTCGTGCGCTCAAAGCGCCGACCGGAATATTGTTCACGCCCGCTCCTGCACGAGCAACCGCAACAACGGATTCAGGTATTTCCATATCGTGCATGTTGTGCGAACGCAGAATAATTCCATCGGGATCAACAATATCGTCCCCGACTTCATAACAATCGTCGGGCAGGCGTTGCAATCCAACTGTCGCAATATTGTTAAGCGTGCGTACTTTCAGCATTTCAAAATGGTCCCATTCCTTCGCATGTTTTAGGGGCAGAGTACTACTCTGACCCTTACTCTGACCCAGGCTATATTAGCTAGCCGTGTGTTTTTTCGAAGCCGTGCATGAACTCAATTAGAGCATCAACCCCTGCTTCAGGCATCGCATTGTATATCGATGCCCGCATGCCACCGACGGAGCGATGACCTTTCAGATTCGTCAAATTTGCTGCGAACGACTCTGTGAGGAATCGGGCATCAAGATCCGCGTCTCGCAAAACAAACGGCACATTCATCCACGAACGATCTTCCACCGCAACTGGGTTGCTGTAAAACTCAGACGCATCTATTGCCGCGTACAACTTCATAGCCTTGCGTTGATTAATCATCGCTGCCGAGTCCAGCCCACCCAAATTTTTCAAGTACTCAAAGACAAGCCCAGCAACGTACCAAGCGAAAACGGGCGGTGTGTTACTCATTGAATCCGATTGGTCGTAAACAGCATAATCCAACAAACTGGGGGTACCTGTCCGAACGTTGCCTAGTAAATCCTTGCGAACAATCACCAACGTAAGTCCTGCAGGACCGATGTTTTTTTGGGCACCCGCGTAGATCAAGCCGAAGCGACTTACATCAATCGGCCGCGACAATATCGTGCTCGACATATCACACACCAACGGAACGCCGTCCGACCTCGGCACAAACGGAAATTCAACCCCACCAATTGTCTCGTTGGCGCAATAATGCAGATAGGCCGAGTCGCCACTACGCTCCCATGTCGCCTCTTTCGGCACGTATGTGAAATTCCGATCGGCGCTATCAGCAACAACATTGACTGTGCAATATTTTCGCGCTTCCGCGATCGCTTTCTTGGACCAACTACCGGTTTGAATATAGTCGACAACCTGCCCTTCGCTCGACAGATTTAGTGGCGCCATCGCGAATTGAAGTGTCGCGCCGCCCTGGAGAAAAAGCACGCTGTATTCGGCAGGAATAGCCAAGAGCTCGCGAAAATCCAGCTCGGCCTGCTGCGCCACCGCGATGAACTCTTTGCTGCGATGACTGACCTCCATAACCGACATCCCAATGCCGTTCCAATCGGGGAGATCCGCCTTTATCTGCGCCATAACCGGGTCAGGTATTACAGCTGGGCCAGCACTAAAATTGAAGACGCGAGACATGCTCGGTAGTCCTTTAACGTGAGTCGATTTCGAAAGAATAGCAGCAATTCAGGAATTGAAGACGCCGCAATATTTAGGCGTCAGCGTCAGCGTTGCCCTCATCCTCAATCGATTCGATTCGCGCAAGTCCAACTAATCGCTGGCCCTCTTCTACCCGGATCAACGTAACCCCTTGCGTGTTACGACCAATGATCGAAATATCACTGACCGGTGTTCGCACCAGCGTTCCGCCAGAACTAATCAGCATGACTTCGTCTTCGTCCGCCACCTGAATGGCTCCAACCGTTCGACCATTACGCTCTGTGGTCTGAATGGCAATCACACCCTGACCGCCGCGCCCTTGGACTGGGAAATCCTCGATAGCAGTACGCTTACCGAAACCATTTTCGGTCGCCGATAGAATCATGCCGTCACCGACGACTGTCAGCGCTATCACTTCGTGGCCGGCGGGAAGTTTAATGCCACGGACCCCTGCAGCGCCGCGCCCCATTGGCCGCACACCTTCTTCGTCAAATCGAATGGCCTTACCATGACTGGCCACCAACAAGATCTCGCGTTTACCGTCGGTAATAGCGACATCGACAAGCCGGTCATCATTTCGTAGATCAACCGCAATAATGCCGCTAGCACGCGGCCGTGAGAATAAATTCAGTGGCGTTTTCTTAACCGTGCCGCCGCTGGTTACCATAAAGACGAAACTGTTCTCATCGAATTCGCGAATCGGCAAGACGGCGTTAATCCTCTCGCCCTCACTCAAGGGCAGCAGGTTAACAATCGGCTTACCACGGGAACCGCGACTCGCCTGCGGCACCTGGTATACCTTTAGCCAATACATTTTTCCGAGACTGGAAAAACACAGAATCGTATCGTGTGTGTTGGCGACAAATAGATTGTCGATGAAATCTTCGTCTTTCACCTTCGCCGCAGAACGCCCGCGTCCACCGCGGCGCTGGGCCTGGTAAACATCAATAGATTGCGCCTTTGCGTAGCCGCCATGCGACAACGTCACAACCACTTCGGCCTCGGGAATTAGATCTTCATCCTGAAGGTCGGAATGGTCCTGATTGATCTCGGTTCGACGCTCGTCTCCGTACGTATCGCGAATCTCAAACAGCTCTTCCCGAATCACCC
>JABIUH010000324.1 GCA_018701055.1 Woeseia sp.
AGACAGACCGATAAACATCATAATTTCACGTTGCTGTGCACGGATTTGTCGGAAATCAGCTTGTTTGCGAAGGTCGAGAACTGGGCCTACCGCCTGATCAAGTCCCTAACGCCAGGTCCTTATACCTTCATTCTTCAGGCAACGAGAGAAGTGCCGAAACGACTGCAAAACCCGAAACGCCGTACCATCGGTTTGCGTGTCCCTGACCATGCCATCGTCAATGCAATGTTGGGCGCTCTCGGCGAGCCCATCATGAGCTCTACACTATTGCTGCCGGGCGACGACATCCCGCTGACGGATGTCTACGAGATAGAAGAACGTATTGGGAATGATGTCGATCTGATCATCGCGGGGGATAGCGCGGGTATCACGCCGACCACGGTCGTCGACCTCTCGAGTGGAACAATCGATGTGTTGCGCGTCGGTCTCGGCGACGTGAGTGCGCTCGAGTAGCGCTGGCAATTGAATTGAACGCTCCGCTAATAAAGTGCGCTAAAATGCGCCGTCTTCGCTTGAGATAATGATGAAACCTGAACTAACTGTGCTGACCAGCGACGATGTCCCCAAGCAGGCCATGCAGGACGGGCCGAAGCCGACTCAATCTGAAATGCCCTTTGCTATGGTGGATGGGGAGCCCCTTACGGAGCTTCCGCAGGATTTATACATTCCGCCGCACGCTCTGAAGGTGTTCCTTGAGGCATTCGAAGGTCCCTTAGATTTACTCCTGTATTTAATCAAGCGCCAAAACCTCGACATTCTCGATATTCCGATTGCGGAAATAACTCGGCAATACGTTGAGTACATCGAGTTAATGAATGAGTTGCAGCTGGAACTTGCGGGCGAGTATTTATTGATGGCGGCAATGCTCGCTGAAATTAAATCGCGTATGTTGTTACCGCGCGCCGAGACACAGGAAGAGGACGAAGACGATCCTCGTGCCGAACTGGTTCGACGTTTGCAGGAATATGAGCGGTTTAAGAAAGCAGCGGACGATCTAAGTGACTTGCCGCGCCTTGAGCGTGACATCCATATCGCGACGGCAGATGCGCCGGAGCGAAAAGTAACGACGCAAATGCCTGACGTTACTTTGAAAGAATTGCTGATCGCATTTCACAATGTTCTCAAACGAGCAGAGATGTATTCCAATTTACATCTGCAGCGTGAACCATTGTCGGTTAGACAACGTATGTCAGAGATTCTGGCACGCATTAAAGGCAATACGTTCGCGGCGATTGGTGATTTGTTTGATGCGG
Source organism: Woeseia sp. (assembly GCA_018701055.1). Lineage (GTDB taxonomy): Bacteria > Pseudomonadota > Gammaproteobacteria > Steroidobacterales > Woeseiaceae > SZUA-117. The sequence continues at coordinate 1,254 of JABIUH010000324.1, forward strand.
AAGAAGGCCGAATGGGCGTTGCTGTAACGTTTATCGCGATTCTCGAACTGCTGAAAGAATCCGTCATAGAAGTCGTGCAAGCTGAGGCGTATGCGCCATTACATATAAGGGTTTCATCTACCGTGCGATTGGTCGCAGAAGAAGGTGAAGCTGTTGAAGTCGAACCGTTTGAACAACAATAAGAGATTAAAGAGAATTTTCCGCCATGGATGACACCGCAATAAAATACTTCGTAGAGTCTGCTTTGTTTGCCGCGGGGCGACCGCTGAGCATTGATCAAATTCAGACACTATTTGATGGTCGTAGCGCGCCCGAAAAATCAGAGATTCGTGCGGCGATCAATAGCTTGTTGGAAGACTATACAGATCGAGGCATTACGATTTCTGAGGTTGCTTCCGGTTTCCGTGTGCAGATTGAAGGCGATATGGTTGAACGGTTGCAAAAACTTTGGGAAGAGCGACCGCCCCGTTATTCGCGTGCATTATTTGAAACGCTGGCATTGATCGCCTATCGACAGCCAATGACTCGAGGAGAGATCGAGGAAATTCGCGGCGTTGCCGTGAGTTCGAATATTGTTCGTTCTTTATTGGAGCGTGAATGGGTCCGCATCGTAGGGCATCGGGATGTGCCGGGACGGCCCGCCATGCTTGGCACTACCAAACAGTTTTTGGATTACTTCGGTCTTAAGAAACTGGATGATTTACCGCCATTGGCAGATTTATCGGATTGGGAGAGTCTTCGCGTGCAGTTAAATCTGCCGGCCGTTGAAGAGACTGACGATCCTGGTGACATTGTTAATGTCGGCAACACCGCCGGCATACCCGGGGTCTTTGCTGAAGCAGAGGATATCGAAGGGTCTATCGACGACGTCATGGATGTAGATCCTGTGGAGTCCGCTAAAAGCATGGAACCAATCGAGGCGACAGAATGGCCTGAGCCGAATGCGATTGTGGTCCCGTCGCTCGATGCAGATTCAGGCGACGCGGAAGATGTCGCAGAGAATCACGAGGACGTGGAAGCGACGCGCTCTGGTACCTAACTCCGGTTTATTCATGAAAATTCAGCTTCCTTGTATGATCAATGCGCTATCCATTTCACGTCCATCTATGAATAGTCCGAGCTAGTGTCCGATCGTGTGCAGAAAGTTCTTGCGTCCGCCGGGCATGGTTCGCGTCGCGAAGTTGAACGCTGGATCAAAGAAGGACGTCTCCTGATCGATGGTCGTAAAGCCGTGTTGGGCGAGGCCGTTGAAGGCAGCGAGAAGTTTGTCCTCGATGGTCGTCCGCTACGTGTTCGTGCCCGACCGACCGCGCATCAACACCTGATCTATCACAAACCCGATAACGAAATTACCAGTCGATCTGATCCGGAGGGCCGGCGCACGGTTTTCGATTCGCTGCCAAAATTGACCGGTGCGCGCTGGATTGCGGTGGGCAGACTCGACATGACGACAACGGGCCTGCTGATTTTCACCACGGATGGCGCCTTGGCTAACGCGATGATGCATCCGTCATCTGAGTTGGTGAGGGGGTACGCCGTTCGGGTGCATGGCACGCCGAGTGCAGTAGAGATCGCGAAACTCAGTTCTGGGGTTATTCTCGACGATGGTCCTGCCTCGTTTGAGTCGGTCGTATCGGCCGGCGGTGATGGGGCTAATCGTTGGTTCAATGTAACGATTAAAGAAGGCCGAAATCGCGAAGTAAAGCGTCTTTGGGATGCGGTCGGTTATCAGGTCAGCAGATTGATGCGGTTTGGGTATGGCTCGATCGAGCTGCCGCGCAGTTTGCGACGAGGCAAATATCAGGCGTTGACACCGGGACAGGTGCGGGAAATGTATCGCACCGCTGGGCTGAAAATTCCAACTTTGGCCACGAGCCCAGGCCAAAGAGACATGATTCGAAAAAGAATCAGAAGGGCCCAGAAAAAACTTTAATAAACAACATACTAAATAATTACCTTAATGTAATTAGTTACTGAATATCAAAGCTTTGCCCAGTGATACCTTGGCTGTCAGGGCCCAGTAGATAAATATAGGCAGGCAGGATCTCATCCGGCGTCACAAGGGAGTCTCGATCTTCTGCAGGGTAGGCTTCCAAACGCATTTTCGTCCTCACTGGACCCGGGTTTAGACAATTCGATCGAAGCGAATTGTGAGCATTTTCGGCAGCCAGCATTTGCGATAGAGATTCCGTCCCAAATTTTGATACCGAGTAGGCACCCCAAAATGGCTTTCCAACGCGACCGACACCACTACTGGTGAAAATGATGCTCGGGTCCTCGGATGCATGCATCAATGGCAGTAGTTGCTGCGTCAGGACGAATGCCGCTGTTAGGTTGACGTGCAAAACCCGCTGCCATTCGGAGATATCGTATTGCTCGATGGATATTCGCGGTCCCAAAATGCTGGCGTTGTGGACAAGTCCGTCGAGACGGCCGAATTCCGTCTCGATGTTTTTGACCAGTGCGACGTAGGCATCTGCATCGGCAATCGATAGGTCGAGAACGGCAATAGAGGGACGACAGGCACCCTCAATCGCCATGATCTCATCATAAACGGCCTCTAATTTTTTGGTGCTGCGACCATGCAGAATGACTTGTGCACCGAGCTTCGCCGAATGCAGGGCCAACGCACGTCCAATGCCATCGCTCGCCCCGGTAATTAGGATGACGCGATCTTTTAGTACATCGTCGCCGTACTGATAGGATTTTGGATCAATACTCACGTTCTTTCCTTGCTGAAGTGCTGTTTGGGTCGATTACGGAATGGTTTTGTCGTCGGATCCATCATCGGGTTCAGTTTGGGTTTCGACAAGTGTGCGCGGTAGCGCTTCGATCGATTCGGTTGGCTCAATTTCTTTCTTGGGCCGTATGCCAAGTTCGACAAATTTGCGCGCACCTGGCAGAACTTTTCTTTCGAGCGAGCCTACTGCTTTGTTGTAGTTGTCGACGCTGCTGCTCAATTGCTTGCCAACCTTGTTTAGGTGGCCGACAAATGTACCCAAGCGGCCGTAGAGGTCTCCGGCCAATTTTCGAATCTCTTCGGCGTTGTCGGCCAATGCAAGCTGCTGCCAGCCATGCGCGACAACCTTCAAAAGCGCTAGAAAACTGGTTGGAGTGGCCAGCACAATTTTTTGGGCAAGTGCGGTATCGATCAGATTCGGGTCCTCGTTCAGCGCAGCGCTAAGAAACTGATCTCCGGGAATGAACAGAATGACGAATTCAGGACTGCGCGGAAATTGGTCCCAGTAAGACTTTTTTGACAGCTCGCCGATGTGCTTACTGACATTTCGTGCATGGCGCTTCAAGCCGAGTTCGCGTTGTGCATCGTCTTTTGCTTCCGTGGCGTCGAGATAGGCATCCAGTGGTGTCTTAACGTCAACAACAACTTCGCGATTGTTTGGCATGCGCACAATCATGTCTGGCCGAATAATACCGTCGTCGGACGCGGTGTGTACCTGTTCTTGAAAGTCGCAATGTTCCACCATGCCGGACAATTCCACGAGCCTTTTGAGGGTCATTTCGCCCCAGCGGCCGCGAACTTCAGGGCGTCGCAGCGCATTAACTAAATTCTGCGTTTCCGTCGCAAGAGATTTCTGACTGTTCTGCATCGATTCAAGATGCGACCTGATGCTGCCGTAGGCTTCGCTACGGGTTTTTTCGAGTTCAGATATTTGTTTTTGCGATTGTTGTAAGGCATCTCGAATCGGCTTAACCAGACTTTCGACCGCTTGTTCACGATCACCCAGTTCGCGTTTCGCACGTTCCTGATAGGTTCCGAGATTCTGTTCGGCCAGTCGCAGGAATGTCTCGCTATTGGACTTGAGCGATTGGTTGGCAAGATCGGAGAACGCAGTAGCGAGCCGCCCGTTTGCAACTTCGTAGGCCGAGTCACGCTCAGTTTGCAGGGCGTCTTGGTCTTTGATGCGGGTTTCCAGAAGCCGGATATCGCTATCCGATCGCTTTTGCCGCGACCTGCCAATCAGCCAGGCGATTAGTGCGCCAAGCACCAAGCCAACCGCTAGCGCC
>JABIUH010000411.1 GCA_018701055.1 Woeseia sp.
AGTTGCCAACGACGACAACTACGCACTAGCTGCTTAAAAACCAGTTTAGTGCCTTCTGCCCAGCTGTACTTGTGCGGCCGGATCCCAGGAGTCACTTACACAAGATCGCGGTGAGGACATGTTCAGGGCCTAATCCGTTAAATCCTTACTGAGCTGGTTACAGGTTTTCCCTGCCCGTCGGGTAGCCCGTAATGAGATTAAAGACGGTATAAGCATGTAGACCTCGTAGTGGAGGATTTGCGGACGCCGGTTCGATACCGGCCGCCTCCACCAACACTTGTTGTTTTTCAAGGGCTTATGGATGAGCCTGAGAAAGACCCAACAAAATAGCCAACTAAAAATAGAAGTGATTAGCGTGACCGCGGTACTCGTTGATTACAAGCGTTCGCCACTATAAACCAGCCATTAGCATCGAAGTATATCTACCATTGTCTTGAGCGTTGTGGAAATAATGGCTCTGATGTTGGCTTTCCTCGATAGCGGCCGTTCAAATCATCGAAAACTCACAAAAATGACAGGCAGCTTTCGGCCGAGGCTGTGTGAAAACCTAACATTACGTCTTTGCGAGGAGGCGGAGCCGACGAAGCAATCCAGTAAATTCAATGATTTATGGATTGCGGCGCTGCGCTCGCAAAGACAAATCTGGAGTTTTCACACAGCCTCGGCCAAAAGCGGTTTTTGGACGACGTGCAAAATCAACAGCAAGTATGTATTGCTTGTCCCCCTAACATTTTCGTTGATTTATACAACGGATCAATCGCTGGATCAGAATGTCGAGCTTATCACTCGCGAGGGTTACCTCGGCCAGAGCGCCTGTCCGAACACCATAATGACCAGAAAACCATTGCGCACCTCGATATCATTAAGAATGTCCTCATAGTCGACTGTTAGGTGCGATATCGGTGCTATCGGACGCGCAATATCGCCAATCACCTCCGAAGTGCCACGCCCAGTCGGAAAAGCGAGACGATGTGCATACACCTCGCGCATAGAGATCTTTCGGCCAAGCAAGGAGTAATGCTGCAAAACAAGCAACTCGCCAGCAGTGGCCGCCTCCACCGCCGCTTCGATATCATCGACCAGCCAATATGGACGCACCACCGGCTCCTCATCCTCGTGCATGGGCTCCCGGACGCCGACTAACCCTTCCGCCAGGCAACGAAATTGATCGAGCGTTACCGAGCGTGGCAATGGGTTCACCGAATGGTTCCTTGCCAACAGCGGGATACGCGGTACACACTGCATCGACATCTTTAGTCACGATTTCAAGATATTCAATCTGCATTGCTCATTCCATTTCGACAACCGCGCGCTTTGAACAATAGCGTCAGATGTTTTGCGAGACTGGCAACCCCGCCACAGGCGGCAGGCAAGATGTCGATCTGACCTGATTTTTCTATGTCAGCCTAAAGGCCCCGCCTCATCCTGCCGACAAAGAGTGTATGACCACGCACACCAACAATTGTGACTAATATGCAGTGCTACACGTTAGCCGTGATGCGCCTGTTGAAATCATTCGCGGAAGCTACCGCACGATGATGCAACAGGTAAAGCATCATCCAGATCTTGGCGGTGATACGGCAACGGCGGCACACATAAATGAAGCCTATGCGGTGCTTAGTAACCTTGGTCGACGCGCCGAGTACGACGCCGAGCTAAATTCTTTTGGGCAATTCACTTCCGGAGAACCAGCATCGGCACGTCCGGCCGCATCAGAACCGCCGCCCAAACCAGCGGAAGCGCGGCCAGTCAGGAGAACTTTGGATCCAAACAAAGAGTGCCTTTTTTGCGAAACACCCCATGACCACGGCTCGATCGTCGATCCGAACGCAGTTTGTGTCAACTGCAGAAGTCCTCTTTTTGCCTCAGAAAACTGCCGCATAGAAACGGTGGGCAAACGCGCTGTTTTTAGAATCGACAAGCGTCAGGACATCACCTATTTTACGCAGTGGCCGCAGATGAAAGGGACCAAAGGTCGGACTGAAGACATTTCACTGCACGGCTTACGGTTTGTAACCCGAAGTAACCTTGAAAAAGGGCAGCGCATCAAGATCATCACCAATGTACTTGAAGCAGTAGCAACCGTAATGCATTGCGAAAGACAATCCGCGTTGTGGCGGCCGCACTATGTCGCGGGCGTTTCATTCGAGTCGCTCCGTCTAACGAAAACACTGGGTGGTTTTGTGTCTGCCCGCGCTTAAACAACGCACTCGTAGCGACATTTCGTCCGAATGTCCGTTTATCAGAGAAGCCGCCGAATAGCGCGTAGATCATAATCACACTGACACTGACACTGACCGCGACCGTCCTCCCAGCGTACGCTCGCCCTGGCCACCGATGCCTTTTTGTTCCTTCTCCAGACAGAACGACAAATACGCCAATCGCAATAGTTTAAACATGAACGGCTAAATGATTCCAAGCGCGCATAGAGACTGAATAGTCAGTGATTTCCGTAGAAATGCCTCTG
>JABIUH010000301.1 GCA_018701055.1 Woeseia sp.
CAAGCGTCTCATCTACGGCAGCAATGAACTTATCCGTAATGGTTTGCACTTCATCTTCGGCGCGACGTTCGTCATCTTCGCCGATCATCTTTTCTTTTTTCAAATCCTTAAGATCAGAAAGGACGTCGCGACGAATGTTTCGAATCGCGATACGACCACCCTCCGCTTCCTGTCGCACCAATCGGATCATGTCTTTACGACGTTCTTCAGTCAGTGGTGGCAGCGGCACGCGAATGATGGTGCCGGCGGTTGCAGGATTAAGGCCCAAATTTGACTTCATGATGGCTTTTTCAATTGCCTGCACCATGGATTTCTCCCAAGGTACAACGGTCAATGTTCGAGCATCTTCAACGTTAACGTTGGCGACCTGAGTCAGCGGCGTCTCACTACCATAGTAGTCAACCGAGATGTGGTCGAGCAGGCTGGTATGAGCACGGCCCGTGCGCAATTTTGTCAATTCCTGTTGCAGCGAGACCACGCTTTTTTCCATTCGGGTCGCCGCGTCTTTCTTGATGTCCTCTACCACGTCATCATCCTCTGTTTGAACCGGAGTGGCGCCTTAGGCTGTCACCAGCGTACCCACATTCGGGTCCGTCATCGCCAGCACCAATGCATCATTTTCAGCCATGCTAAAAATGCGCAAGGGCATATTGTTGTCCCGGCACATGACAATTGCGGTCGCATCCATGAAATTTAGTTTATCGACAAGTGCTTTATCGAACGATACCGTTTCGAATAGCGACGCATCCTCGTTCTCCTGAGGATCCGAGTCGTAAACTCCGCTAACTTTGGTCGCTTTCAACATGACGTCGGCATTAATTTCAATTGCCCGCAAACTGGCTGCGGTGTCGGTCGTGAAAAACGGGTTGCCGGTGCCAGCAGCAAAGATAACCACTCGTCCCTTCTCAAGATGGCGTACTGCACGGCGTCGAATATAATCTTCGCATACCTCATTGATCTGAATCGCAGACATGACTCGCGCGTAAATATCAGCCGCTTCCAGTGCATCCTGAATGGCCAGGGCATTCATGACCGTTGCCAGCATACCCATGTAGTCGCCAGTGACCCGATCCATACCCTTTCGGGCGAGCCCTGCGCCACGGAAAATATTGCCGCCACCGATGACGATGGCCAGCTCAATGTCCAGCTTCTTCACTGCTGCAATTTCGGCTGCGATGCGTTGAATGACCGCCGGCTCGATGCCGTAGTCCAGATCACCCATCAACGCTTCGCCACTCAACTTGAGTAGCACGCGTTTGTAGAGCACCGGTGAATCGGCCATTCTGAGTCCTTTCCCTTTGAAATCAATGCCTTACATTCGCCCCTGTTGCACGAGGCGAAGTGACCACAGATTCTAGCGCATATCGTCCATCTGTTGCCATTTTTCCACAATTTTCAGTGATTTATGGAAACTGGCTAATGCCAAGCCTATCAACTACTAGCGTCGCTCTTCTTCTTGCTGTCTTCGATCTGTTTGGCCACTTCTTCAGCGAAATTCTCGGTTTTCTTTTCGATCCCCTCGCCAACTTCAAAACGGACAAAACTGACCACCGTGGCATCTGCCGATTGCAACAATTTGGCAACAGTCACATCCGGGTCTTTAACGAACGGCTGACCGACCAAGGTTATTTCCTTGAGATATTTCGCCATGCGCCCGGTGACCATCTTTTCGATAATTTCCGGAGGCTTACCCGACTCGGCGGCCTGCTCCACAAAAATGCGCCGCTCGCGTTCCAGCGTATCAGCCGGCACCCCAGTTTCATCAATGCAAACAGGGTTAGTCGCCGCGACGTGCATGGCTAGGTCGCGCGCAAGATCTGGATTGCCACCTGCAAGCGACACAATCGCACCAATTCTCGCTCCGTGTGCATACGCGCCAAGGTGGTTCGCCGCTGATAGTCGAGAAAACCGTCGTACAGAGATATTCTCGCCGACCTTGGTCACCAGCTCGGTTCGCGCGGCTTCAACGGTACGTCCGTCCGCCAATGTAGCTGCCGACAATTCCTCGACGCTGCTCACCTCGGATGCCAGTACCGCAGTACCAACGCCTTCGGCGAATGCCTGGAAGTTTTCATCCTTAGCGACGAAATCCGTTTCGGAATTGATTTCGACCATGGCCGCATTCTGACCCTCAATCGTAATAACAACCCGCCCATCAGCCGCGATGCGACCCGATTTCTTGTCAGCTTTCGCCTGTCCGGATGTCCGCAGCAGTTCAACGGCGCTGTCCAGATTGCCATCGGTCTCGACCAACGCCTTCTTGCACTCCATCATGCCGGCGCCAGTTCGCTCGCGCAGTTCCTTAACCATTGATGCACTAATTGCCATCACTTTATTCCTCTACCTAAATGTCTCGATGACCAAAAAACTGCACGATCGACTATTCGTCTTTCTTTGCTGCGGTTTTCTTGGCGGTTTTCTTGGCCGTCTTCTTGGTTGCCGTCTTCTTGGTTGCCGTTTTCTTAGTGGCTGTTTTTTTGGCGGCAGCTTTCTTCGGTGTCGCTTCCTTAGCAGGCTCTTCGGCAGCAGATTCCGCCTTTTCTTCGGTCGCGGGCTCAGCTGACTTTTCAGTCACTGCTTCCGCAGCGGATTCTGCTTTCTCTTCGACTGCGGGCTCAGCTGACTTTTCAGTCACTGCTTCCGCAGCGGCGCTTACTAATTTTTCTTCTTTATTATCAGTAGGTTCAGCCGACTCTTTAGAATCTACTTGAGCATCACCATCAGTTTTGCTAATGGTGATTTTCGAATTAGTAGCGTCCTTAGTGGCATCCCCTTTCTTCTTCACTGTTGCCTTGCGAGGGGGTTTCCGTGAGGATTTATTCTTGCTCGCACGCTTAGGCTTACCGTCTTCGCCCAATTCGACGAACTCGTCTTCACCCAAGGCCACTTGCGGCAATGATGCTTTGCCATCAATCGCAGCGTCAGCTACGAGGGCCGCGTAAAGCGTAATAGCTCGCATCGCATCGTCATTGCCAGGAATAACGTAGTCGACGTTATCTGGCGAGCAATTGGTGTCGACAATTGCGACCACCGGAATGCCCAATTTACGAGCTTCACGAACCGCAATATCTTCGTAATCAACATCGACCACGAACAACACATCCGGTAATCCGGTCATGTCTTTGATTCCGCCCAAACTACGTTCGAGTTTTTGCTGCTCACGACTAAGACCAAGCGCTTCTTTTTTCGTGATGAGGTCATAGCCGCCGTCTTCGGCCATGCTTTCCAGAACCTTCAGTCTTTTCACTGACTGACGAACCGTCTTGTAGTTGGTCAACATACCGCCAAGCCAGCGGTGACTGACATGCGGCATTTCGCAACGGATAGCCTCACTACGGATAGCGTCTCGAGCAGCCCTTTTAGTGCCTACAAAGAGAACTTTGCCGCCGTCAGAAACGATTGTCTTGATGAACGCATATGCGTCACGAG
>JABIUH010000352.1 GCA_018701055.1 Woeseia sp.
ACCCTTGTCCGATACGTGAATCTTTTTGATGGGTGTCGACGCTGCGACTATTTCCGGCCAGAGGCCCATTGCTTCAAACATGCGCTGACTACTTCGCGACAGTGCGGTCGAGCGATCATCGAAACTGGGTTGGTCAGAGGCAGTTCTCGGCACAGCTTCTACGACAGCAACCTTTAGATCGAGTGGAGCGAGCGCCAGCGCGAGACTCGTCCCTATCATTCCCCCACCGGCGATGACGATGTCGTAGTCTATTTGTCGATTCGCAGTCGCCATGGCGTCACGATGCCATCAGCGATTCTATTTCGTCAGGTTCTTTTGCCAAACCCTTGCTGAGCACGTCCGGACCGTTATGGGTGACGGCCACATCGTCCTCGATTCGAATCCCGATGTTTCTCCATTTACGGGGAATGTGGCTGGCCGCAGTAATGTAGATACCAGGCTCTACCGTCGTAACCATGCCCGGCTCGAGAAAGCGCCATTCATCGCCCACCTTGTAGTCGCCGACATCGTGAACATCCATACCAATCCAATGACCGGTGCGATGCATGAAGAATTCCTGATAGGCCTGATCCTTGATTAACGCCAACAGACTGCCGTCAAGCAAGCCAATATCCTTTAGGCCCTTGGTGATGACACGGACCGCTGCGTCATGCGGATCATTCCAATGATTTCCTTTGACCGTTTTTGCAATGGCTGCAAGCTGTGCCTCCAGTACGATCTCGTACACGGCGCGCTGCTCCGGCGTAAAGCGCCCATTCACTGGCATGGTGCGAGTAACGTCAGACGCGTAGTAGTCGAGTTCACACCCAGCATCAATCAGCAATAAGTCACCTGATTTCAGTTCCGCGTTATTTTCAACGTAGTGCAAGGTGCACGCGTTGACACCGCCGCCAACGATTGGTGCATACGAGGTCGTGGCATCGTGACGGCGAAACTCATGCAGGTATTCGGCCTCTATTTCGTATTCGAACATGCCCGGTTTTATCGCCTTCATGGCCCGGGTATGTGCCTTTACCGCTATCTTCGCAGACTTGCGCATCGCCGAAATTTCCGCACGACTCTTATACAAACGCATGTCATGAAGGACATGGTCAAGCGCAATAAATTCATGTGGCGTGTGAATTCCGGCCGATTCACGATGGCGTAGAGATTTCACCCATTCGGTCATTCGCTGATCGAAATCGGCATACGCACCCATTGTGTAGTAGACGCGATTTCGGGTCTCCAAAATTCCGGGCAAAATATCATCTATATCTTCAATCGGAAATGCATCGTCAAAACCATACGCCTCAATGGCACCCTCCGGCCCGGCTCTTGAGCCATCCCACTGCTCTCTCAACGGGTGTCGCTCACGGCAAAATAAAAGATACTCGCCATTGGGTCTGCCCGGCGCAATTACGGCGACAGCATCAGGCTCAGGAAATCCGGATAGGTAATAAAAGTCGCTATCTTGTCGATAACGGTATTCGACATCGCGACTGCGGGTTCTCACTGGGGCGCTCGGTAAAATGGCGATGCCATCTTCGCCCACCATGCGCATGAGTGTCGTGCGTCGCCGGCGAAATTCTTCCTTATGCATTTCTTTTTCCGCGCACTGGCCTCTTGCCCAAATTATTCACAAATAGTCCGGGCTAGTGAAGCGATTCATCGTCGGCCGGGAACGAATCTTCATCGGGTTCGCGAAATTTCGCGAGCTCTTCGTATGTCAGTTGGCTTGCTATGCGCAAATATTCGACCAGCTCGAAATAAGCTGACTCGTCGCTTTCTGCGTCATCGTCATCCGCCGCAGCACGCGTGATTTGCAACATGTCCTTAATCACGTCCTCCAGCGGCTCCGCCGCAAGGCGCTCCTTCAAGGCATCACTATGTTTTTCGGACACCAGACCGTGCAAAAAGCCCTCACACCACAGCCCCATCGCCGCGGTTCTTTGCGCAATTGGGTCATCGTCGTGCGGCAAAAGCATCGTGAAGTCCGATTGACGATCGACGAGCTGACGCCAGGTTATGGCACATAGCGCATCCAAAAGCGCCTCACATTGATCCCGCGACGCGTGCCCAGGATCGGCGCCCTCGAGTACTTGGCCGAACCATCGCGTGGCGCCATCAGCACCCCCGACTGACAAATGACCGCACAGCAAGCCGTGCGCCTGCCCTGCATGCCAATTCGAGCCGCAGCTCTGCAACAAGTCGTTCAATTCATCGTGATCGATTGCCTGATCCATGCTTCCCATCTTCAAAATGTGACCCTGGTCGGGGCGGAATGATCCCACGTAATGCGCCCGCTGGCCATGCAATCGAATGCCAGAATCACCACTACGATTGATTCTGTTCCTTGGCAGTTCTATATTGCACCCATGGCCGACGAAACAAATGCAAAATTTGAGCACGAACTGAAACGACTGGAGAAGCGAGTTGACGCTCTGGTTCAGGTCTGCGACCAGCTGCAGGACGAGAATCATTCGCTAAAACAGCGCCAGGATTCCCTTACATCGGAGCGCGCGACGCTCCTGCAAAAGAACGAGCAAGTAAGGGCCCGGGTTGAGGCGATGATCGGACGCTTGAAAGCAATGGAGCAGGGAAGCTAGTCCGGAAATCCCGAACGATGGGATTACACCCATGACCTCGCGCAACGTCATTTTAGTCAGTTCAATCTAATCCAAAATTTACAGCTGCGCCTGCAATTGCAGACTCAGCAATGGAGCACCAGTAATGACCGATATGTACGCCCACGTCAGTGTCCGAATTCTTGAAAAAGAATATCAAGTATCGTGCCCCGCGAGCGAGCGCACAGAATTGCTCGATTCCGCTGAAATGTTAAACGAGAAAATGCGTGAGATTCGCGACAGCGGCAAAGTCGTCGGACTGGATCGTATTGCTGTCATGGCGGCACTCAACATGGCCAACGAACTGCTGCGCTCAAAAGCCAACGATGCGGCACTTGAAACCAACATCGGCCCGCGCCTCAAACTTTTATCGGACCGTGTCGAAGGCGCACTCGGCGGAAGCCAGCAACTCGACCTCGGTTAATATTCCAAGCGGGACACTCTGACCCGCATGCGGTAAACTCAACGCTTGGCGTCTCCTGCGGTGTTCGATACTGACCTGGAAACCCCTCGACCCTAAATCTCTACCTCGGGGCCGCGTACTGTCGGTAGCATGTGTGCATGACCACCTCGGTGGAAAGCCTTTTGTTATCACGGCTGGCCCCACCTTGTTGCTCCGGTTCGAGAGCGACGGAAGGTAACGGCACAGGCGGGAGACGTCTTCCCATATTTTCGCAATTCGTCGTAGCCTCCAACGTGTAAATCGAAAAAAAAAGATCGTGACGACAACTTCACAACAACAACTTCGCATCCGCTATCGAAAAATTCGTGCGGAGTTGACACGCATTAAACGTGATCACGCGACGCGAACAATTTCCCAAACGGTGATCAATTCAAGTTGGTTTCAACGCAGTCAAAATATTGCGTGCTACTTGTCTACGTCTGATGAAGTCGGTACGTGGCAAATTATTGAGCGCGCGTTACGGATGAAAAAGCGCATTTTTGCGCCAATAGTAAAAAAAAATAATGTAATGCAGTTCCAAGAACTAAAGGCCAAAAGCGTACTTCGAAAGAATGATTACGGCTTATTCGAACCCCGCGACGGCCAATTAATCAATGCAAACAACCTCGATGTTGTCATCACACCGCTAGTTGCATTCGATCACCTAAATAATCGGGTTGGTATGGGTGGCGGTCACTTCGATCGTACTTTTGCGTTCCTAAAAGATCGACATAGTTATTTCCATCCCAAACTGATTGGGGTTGCATTCGCTTGCCAGAAAACAACAATAATCTCCCCAAACCCTTGGGACGTGCGGCTTTACAGCGTTATTTCGGATGAGTCGTAAGGTTAAAAATCGAATCGGTCGATGCCTATTAGAAGATTAACGTAGTTTATTAGTCACATCTTTCAATGCCGTGAACAACGCGGTGTAAATTTCGAAGTTCGCCATAATAAAGTACGTTGAACAATAAATATTCCGTTTCATTTCGCACGCGACGTCACAAAATTTCGAAATTTTTTTCTCTGCACAACACACTCTCAAAAACTGTCGCCATTCTGCGCCAAAACTCTACGAGAATGAGAGTGTTAACAGCGTCACGTTACTTGCTGGATTTTTCGTTTTCGTTGTATATACTCGGCCCCGGGTACCTGACACGGAGAAAATTAATGGCTACCAAGAAGAAATCACGCAAGAAAGCTTCTAAACGCAAAGTTGTGAAGAAGCGTAAAGTAACGAGAAAGAAAGCGGCGCCTAAACGGAAGGTTGCTAAGCGCAAGGCAAAGAAGAAAGTAGCGAAGAAAAAAGTAGCGAAGAAAAAAGCAAAGAAGAAAGTAGCAAAGAAAAAAGTAGCGAAGAAAAAAGCAAAGAAGAAA
>JABIUH010000416.1 GCA_018701055.1 Woeseia sp.
ACATCCCTCGATCCTGCAGACCGCCGCAATGCTGAATAAACCGATCAGCCAGGGTCGACTTGCCGTGGTCGATGTGGGCAATAATCGAGAAATTGCGAATGTGCTCCATGCCGATGGTTTTTCTAGCCCGGACTATTCATGAATGCACGTGATGATTGCACAGAGCGTTGATCGTACACAGGATTTTCTGACTGAGCGGAATACAGACTGTATTTCCGAGGAAAGAAAATCCTGTGTGCGATCAATGATCATGCAAGGGCGCGAGCATTTCATGAATTGTCCAGGCTAGAGTGGTAAGGCCAGTTAAATCAGCGGCGGAGTATATACGTTATGCCGCGACTATGATCTGTCGAGATCCACCAAAATGGCTTGAATAGCTGGCACATCCAGATGGTATTGGCACACTTCTTTGGATCTAAACTCAACAACCGGGATGCGTGTGCCGAGTGCTGCGACCAAATCCTCGTCGGAATCGATGTCAACCACTTGGATTCCCAGCTTGCCGTCCACTAACGGCAATAGCTGCTCAATCAATTCCTCGCACAAATGGCAGCCAGGTCGGCTGTAAACGCGAATAGTCTCTTGAACCTGATCAATCATCATCACGGTCGACATGACGACTAATGGTCGGAATAAATTGATCGCAAACGGAATCATTACGTAACAATGACCGACCGGCCATAACACCGATAATCAAGCCTATCAGCGCGAGTCCAACGGCTTCCGCGTCGTTCACGGACAGCGGCAACGCCTGGGCCGCAAGCAGTACGACGAGCATGCTCGAAAGCGGTAATCCGTACGCCAGCAATGCAGCCCGCAACAGATACTTGGGCTCGACAGAAAGCTCAACGCGATCACCCACTCCCGCAGACAGACCGATTGGCAATTCAATTCGAACGTGGCGAACCTCATTGGTCGATTGCAGGATTCCGGCGCCACATCCTTTACCGGCCGCGCAACGTCGACAGGCGATTGCCGACCGAACCTCAACGGTTACACGTTGATCGTCAACTGCACTAATTTTGCCAGCAACAGATTCCATGGATTATTTATAGCAGTGATTGATCAACGCGACCAATTGGCGCCAGTAGACGACCCCACCGATTATGTGGGAGGCAAATTGGGGCTAGGGGCCTGTGCGTTAGAACGGACTGCTACGGAACTGGACGCCGCATTGAGGACACAATGCGCTGCACGGTAATATTAGGGACTTCACCCACGGCCGTCACATGAAAACCATCGACATTCGCTGAGAAAGAATTCGATGTGCCGACCAGCGTCCAACCTTGATTGTCACCGACCACACGGCTCGCAATGAACACCGACACGCTGGCAATACCGTCGCTATAGACGATGTGCGTTGTGGAGGTCTCTTCCTCTCCCTCATCCGCTGGCATTAACTCTGTCTGAGTTGAAATAGGGTTAAATCCTGCCGGCAGGTCGTCGCACTGCCAATCCGTTTCAACTTCGATCGCACGAAATCGATCTGACTCGCGGTACCACGTAAAGCTGTCTAGGTTGATCGATGGGCCCAACGCTGAGGACGAGATATTATCGTCAATGGTAATGTCAGCGAACTTAACCTCTTCGATCACTTGACCCTCGAGATTCACCAGCGAGGTCATTAGCGGAAACGCAGATTCTTTGTCCAACCAAATTCGATGCCCGTATCGATACTCATCATGTGGACGAACAGCAATCATCACCGCCGCACGTCCAGCCACTCGGTCCTCACGCACCACTGACATATTGTATTGTGGCGTATTGGGTGCATTGCCTTGCGGCAACGCGGAAAACAGCGTGCTTTGATTATTCCAGGGTTCAACAAGCACCGACTTCCGATCGGGCAGGATGCAATGCACTTCGTCGCCAATACGGATAATTTCCAGACCATTGCCTTCCTGGGATGCCAGGCGCTCATTTACCACGCCGTCGACAATCTTGTGCGCCACTTTTAAGGCTTCCGATTCACCGTTTTGACGCCGTATGACGGTACCCTCGTAGTTGGTCGAGGAGACCGCCACTGACATTCGTTCGAGCCATTCATTTGGGCTGGATTGCGCGAATGACGCTGCTGTCGAAAACAACGCGGCGATGGCGATCGAAGTGAGCGCTGCTTTTTTCATTGGAGTAATGACACTGTTCCTTATCTTCACGAGATCGTCACGCTATTCAAACGCGCCGTCGTCATCCGTCTGCGGTTCAACAAAATGCGGATCTGGTTCGATTTCGACCAATTCCCCTTCGCGCAATTCAAAAGTGACCATACGGGAAATAATATCATTAGATCCAAGGCTATACGACGTATCATCGTGTCGGCGACGATATTCGAGTAGGCGCTCAGTCGGCTGATTTGCGAGTACCTGATCAGGCGTCGGCTCTGTGTAAGAACCGCCTGTATCGATCGCGACAGGAAGGTCAGCAATGGGTACTACGGGCACGTCCGGTGTACTGAGCTGGCTCAATCCGATCAATGCCACTACCGCGACCGCCGCAGCAACCGCTAGACCACTGGCCGGGGTCATCAATTTGGACCCAACGACTTCCGGCTTGCCTTCGACGACAAGCGGCTCTTCGCCCAGTGCTTCATTGATGCGGCCTCGAAGTCCATCCATACCCGGAATATCGCGATCACGACGCGCCATTCGGCCGATTTCAAGGTACTGAGCCACTTGTTGTCGCATACCAGCGTCCTGGCTCAGCCTACGTAATAGAAACTCCGCTTCGTTGTCCGCTAACTCACCATCGACGAAAGCCGAAATTTGCATTTTTAACGCATCGTTCATAAATCCCCGCAGCAGGCTGTTACGCCTTACATTGCTTCACTAGTTAATCCATCAGCGTGCCGATCTTTTTACCGATCGCATCGCGAGCTCTAAATATCCGTGATCGCACAGTACCGACTGGGCAATCCATCGTTTGTGCAATTTCCTCGTAGCTCATGCCATCAAGCTCACGCAAGATAATTGCCGTACGCAAATCTTCGGGCAGTGCATCAATAGCCTTCTCTACCGTCTCATGCAATTCCTGAGAAAGTGTCACGCCCTCCGGCGTGTCTGTCTCTTTTAGCTTGGCATGCAGGTCGTATTGATCCGGGTCCTGCAAATCCAACTCAATATCCATCGGTCGGCGACGCGCGGCAGCCAGGTGATTCTTGGCCGTGTTCACCGCGATCCTGTAAAGCCACGTATAAAACGCACTGTCACCCCGAAATCTGGGCAACGCTCGGTAGGCCTTGAGAAATGCCTCTTGAGTAATATCCAACGCCAAATCCGGATCCCGCACAAACCGCATTACCAAATTAACGATCTTGTGCTGATACTTCAGTACCAGCAGATCAAATGCGCCCTTATCGCCTTTCTGGACTCGCCGGACCAGCTGCGCATCAGTGGTTTCATTAGCCATGCAGTTGGGTCCTACTCCAGGAACGGAAAACCCGCCCAGCATGACCAACTTCAGCATAGACCGAGCCAAATTGGGAAAGTTCGCTGTGTAACGCGCTATTCATTCGGATATGTCAAAAATCTGACCGTTTTCCACTTTTTGGCCCGATTACATGGGTCGGGTGTTGTTTTTTGCAGGAAGCTGACCATGGTATCAAGGTCCAGCCGGATGACCAAAAGCCAGACGCGACTGCTGCCAAAGTAGTTGCAATCGATGCCAATCTGCAGCACTCATGCGGCTCCGCATGAACAACCCAATGTAAACGCCACCCCCTTCATTTCTTAACCGCAGCCACGCAATACGCGTAAAAATGAAGCTGCCTG
>JABIUH010000417.1 GCA_018701055.1 Woeseia sp.
GCAACTGTGCAGGCGAGCTTGCTGTTTAGCGTGATCCTGGCATTCGCGTGCTCACGATTTTCAAAACGAGCGACACATGTTTTTCTTGTTCTTGCATTTGGCGTGCTCTTGCACCTGCTCATCGATGCTTGTCAGATCAAGTGGGGAAATGGTCCGCGATTCTTTGCGCCATTTGACTGGACTATTGCGAATTTCGGACTGTTTTGGCCGGAACAACTGCCGAGTCACTTAATGACAGGCATCGGTGCGCTATACGTGATCTATGCGTTTGCGATGCCAATCAAAAACCAGGCGCAGGATTTGATCTTGCCACGAGGAAAAAGTCAGGTAGCATTTCTGGGAGCAATCGCGATATATGCGTTTTTGCCATTTCTTCTTTTGGATGTCGCTGAGGAAGCGGGTGTTGGAAGCGTGAAACTGATTCGAATGGAAGAGCGCAGCGGACAAACGATTACGCTCGATCGTGCGCGCTTCCGGCAGGACGGTGACAGAATGACCGTTGAGTTATATTCAGGTCAGTTCATAGGCCTGGAAGGAATTGATGAGAGTTTGCCCGAGTATGGAAAGTTGTCTCTGCGAGGCGTATTCCTGGAGCATGAGGTAATTCAGGCGAACGCCTTTCATGTCAATGATGCGAGGTATCGGGAATTAGCGTCAATCCTGGGCCTGAGCATTGTAGCCGGCTACTGGATTATTATATTGCTGGGCCGTTTTCGAGACGGCCGGGTTCAAAAGCCGGACTAGTGTCTGCTATCGCCAGCTGAACTACCTACAGACGCTTACGGAACGGATCAGTACTTATTAGGGGATCATTTTCTGCAGGCTGTCCAATAGATCGTAATAGCGATATTTCTGCGTCGCGATCAATCTCGGAAAGCAGTTTGTCGATGTAAGCTTTTGCGCTGTGGCATTGCCACCAGTAGTTAGCTCTTTGTTTTGCTTGCGAACGCAATACCGCCAGGTTTTCGAGTGCATGCGAAATGGCATCGACCAGTCCGTCCTCAACGCCGGGCTCGTATACAACTCCAGCCGCATTTTTCTCGGAGATTTGTCCTGCCATCCATGTATCAGCAGGAACTACGGCTACTTTCCCGTATGCGGCACAGTCACAGAAAATGCCAGAGGTTCTGTCTCGATAGGTCTCCGGGTCATACGGCATCATAAGAATATCGGCTGTCGATAGCATATTTCCGTATTGCTGTGGTGACAGTCCGCCAATCATTAGTGATACATTTTTGGCGAGAAGTAATTTCAGAAAACTCGGAGCGGTAATTTTGGTCTGCACGTTGAATCGAGTCTTCGCTGGCCGCTCTCGAAGTTTGTATATAACCTCGCTTATGTCGGCACTACCTTTTCGCTTCATTGGCCGGCCCAAAATTGCGATCACAGGATCGGGTGACATTATTACTGGCTCATCAGCGGCTACGCAAAGGTCGTAATTTTGTGGCAACGGATACTGCCGGACAATGATTTTGCCGCAGACGTCGGAAAGTTTCGCGACCCTGGCTGGAGTTTGGGCGGTAACTATAATTTTGTCGGAACCGTTTTTCTCAAGAGAGAGGAACGCGTCGCGAATCGCCTCTTTACGAGGTGCGTCGTCAGTCCAGTTGTCGACATGAAAATTCAGGACTACCCAGGGCCGTGCATTGGGAGGCAATGATTCGAGATACATCGCCAGGCCAAAGACCTGGTTTTCCTGGGCGGTGGGTACAAGGATAATATCTGTCGCCGCCAACGTCCCAATCTTCTGGCATTCTCTTGAATACAGTGTTCCCAATTCTTGAATCGATGCCAACGGGGTTCGCATTGTCTTCCGATGCCAGGAAACATGCCTGAAAAGAGGCTGCGCATTAGCAAGTCGAAGCACTTCTCTGCTTGCCCGTTTGTTCGCGAATACGTCTACTTTCGAGACAAGCGGGTTGAGTGCCGCTTCATTGGCGAGCCCAATTGTAGAGTTGAGGAAATGCCCCAATCGTTCGCGCAGATTGTTTTCAAGAATAATCAGTTTCATTGGGCGAGGCCGCTGGCTTTGGATAGAATTATGAGGTTAGCGATAGTTTGCCGCATAACGAGGTGCGGGTCTGTGTGCTGGTTCTCGAATGGGAGCGTGAACTCTGAGCCCGGTATTTCCTAACATATTGATTATCAACCAATTCTGCGTGCTGTTATTTAACACCCGTTCAATTCTTCAGATGCCGAATGAAACCTCTCCAGCCGTCCGCTGATACGTGGGGCAGCGTGTTAATCGCCAGTACACGGCGAGCCACAATTGCCAATAACAATCCTTGAAAGATTGCGGATGCGGCGCTCACGGTTGCTACACCAACGGCACCGTATACATCCGCAGCCGCGATGTATCCCACAAGTGTCAGTACAGATCCGACAAGCAAAACCCGCAATACGGCCTGTTGGTGGTGGGTCATCGACAACAGCGCTATTGGTGATCCGAACAGAGTGGAGATTCCCCGGC
>JABIUH010000412.1 GCA_018701055.1 Woeseia sp.
CTCTCCCCGTCGCGATGCTTCCATTTTGATTGATGGATAAAGGCGTTGAGCCGTCTCCTCCATGACGCCGTCGGGCTCTTGATCAGCACGACGTCGAATAACGCCTCCCACCGGGTTTGTCGTTGACGCGGTCACCTTTGCAAGGTCTAGCGCTGCCGAATTGCCTGCGGCCAGGTGACCCGAAACATGCGTCAGGACAATCGGATGCTCTAGCGATGCCCGATCGAGATCGGCGCGATTTGGGTGGCGACCCTCGGTCAGTAGAGAATCATCGTAGCCACGGCCATAAATCCATGTGCCGGGTGCAGGGTTTTCTGCGGTAATGTATTGCTGAATGATTTTGACAATATCATCGATCGTTACAACACTGCCGACCGGCGGCGGAGAAAGATCAAGGAGGGCAGTGACGCGACCAACGCCAGAAACATGACCATGTGCATCGATAAATCCTGGCACCAAAGCGCGCTCACCGAGCTCGATAATTTTGGTGGTCCCCGATTGCATCGAGAGAATTTCGTCACGCGTTCCGGTTGCTAATATTCGATCGCCAACAATAGCGACAGCCTCGGCCGTTGACTCATCCATCGTAATTATATTGTCACCAATATATATCGTGTCGACAGTTGCGACTGTCTTCTCGGGAGCCGGGCTGCATGCCGTTATGCAGGCGAAGAGTGGCAATATGAACTTGAAAGGTCGCAGTGACATGGAATCTCCCGGTTTTAACCGTATTCTAAAGATGCTTCCGATGGTGTTTTCGCTGGGTAGGCAGAGGAGTACGATAGCAGATACGCGTCGCTTCGCGATCAATCGAAAATCACCGAGGACCTTATTGTGAATTCACTTGATACGCTCGCTACATTCCTTGGCTGGTGCACGCTCATCAACGTATGCCTGATCATTTTCATCGCGATGGTCGTCGGACTATTTCACGACGGTATCGGTAATCTGATTGGAAGAATGTTCGGCGTGGATGAGGTGCAGGCGAAAATTGCACTACTGCGAGTTTTTATGCACTACCGAGTGCTGTTTTTAGTTCTAAATCTGGTTCCATACATTGCGCTTAGAATAATGCTCCATTAGTCGCGGGTATTGCGCCATTCTAAAACGCATAGGGTAACGTGACGGGATTAAGCAATGCACACTCATGCGCGAGAGATTTTGCATGTGAGTCAACCGGTGTGACGGCCAAGATATCTCTTTCGACTACATTCACCACTTCGCCGATGTTCCGGTCATCCAGCATGAGTTTATCGCCGACGCGTATGCCATCCTTATCCGCTTCGTAGCGATGCATGCGTCGCTTGCTTTTGCCTAGATTTTCGGTTCGTGCCACGACTTCCTGACCGGTGTAGCATCCTTTCGTAAAACTGATGGCATCCAGCTTGTCGAGATTTAGCATGTGCGGTGTAAATTTCTCGCTGTTGCTTGTATCGATCGTTGGTATCCCCGCATGAATTAATGCACGAGGATCTACTTCTGCCGATGCCGAGTTGCTTGCGGCTTCATCAACAACAAATTCAACAGCGGATCTCATTCGGTACATCGTCAGTCGTTTAAGCACAGCTTCTGCAATCGTCGCTGGGATCAATAGGCCGATTGAATCAGGTTTTTGCACCAGGGTAAGTGTGCAAATTACGCGTCCCTTAGGATTGCACAAGGCAGCAGATAGTTTGCCCGTGCGTTCCAATTGATTGACATCTTGGGTCAGCTGCCCTTGGAGGAATTCAACAGCGTCGGCGCCGCTGACTGTAATATGTTTATACAACGCTAGGTCTACTCTGGCATAATTCGCATATGGGCGAAGAGGATACGAAGGTGGATGACAATGTCGAATCAACGACGGTGTCAGCAGATATGCATAATGCTTCGGACGTGCCCACAGGTAAAGAACAACCGAAAGAAATAGGCGGGCGCGACGGACCGGATCCGACGCGCTATGGGGATTGGGAAAAGAATGGTCGGTGCATCGATTTTTAGCAGCGCCTCTTAGCAAATAGATGAGACAAAGGTAGTTAATGAGTAACGACGAGCGACCGATCTCCCCGCATCTAACTGTTTATCGCTGGCCCATTACGATGACTCTGTCCATTCTGCACAGAATGACGGGGTTCGCGCTTAGTGCAGGGCTGGTTGCCTTCGTCGTTTGGCTAGAAGCGATCGCCTGGGATGTTATTCCATACGCGACTTTTTACGAGGTGTCACACAGCGCTCTTGGACAGATCGCCTTGCTCGGATGGTTATTTTCATTCTTTTTTCATCTCTGCAACGGGGTCCGGCATTTGATTTGGGATTCCGGTCGGCTGTTCGAAAAGAGCCAAGCAATTGCATCATCCTGGTTGATTATTATTTCGGCGGTCGTATTGACCACATGTTACTGGTTGTTGGTCTGATGCGGAGGCGAGCATGAGTTTACGATCGCCGCTGTCGCGCGTACTCGGATCCGGGTCCGCGAAAGACGGTACAGAACATTGGTGGATGCAACGCGTCACCGCCGTAGCACTGTTGATCATTGGGCTTTGGTTTCTTGTTTCTATTGCGAGCCTGGCTGACTACGACCGAGCAGAATTGTATCGCTGGGCCGGACATCCATTTCATGCAGTCATGTTAATCCTGGCAAGTATTACGCTCGCTTGGCATTCGACACTTGGTGTGCAAGTAATCGTTGAAGACTATGTCCATGGTCCCTTGTTGAAAGTATCGGCTTTGCTGTTAAATAAATTTCTCCACGTTTTCCTGGCCGCGGCTGCAGTTCTAGCGGTGTTAAAAATTGCACTAGGCGATTCTCTATGAGCGACTACGACTTTATCGATCACAGCTATGACGTAGTCGTTGTCGGTGCGGGCGGCGCTGGGCTACGCGCAGCATTTGGCCTGGCGGAAGCGGGCTTTCGGACGGCTTGTATCACAAAAGTTTTTCCGACGCGTAGTCACACGGTTGCAGCGCAGGGCGGAATTAGTGCGTCACTTGGCAACATGGGCGAAGACGATTGGCGCTGGCATATGTACGACACTGTCAAAGGGTCCGATTGGCTTGGCGATCAGGACGCGATTGAATACATGTGCAAAGAAGCGCCGGATGCCGTTATCGAACTCGAACACTACGGTGTGCCGTTTTCTCGCACCGAAGAGGGCAAAATTTATCAACGTCCCTTCGGCGGCATGACCACCCATTTCGGCGAGGGCACTGCACATCGAACTTGTGCGGCTGCCGATCGAACCGGACATGCAATGTTGCATACGCTTTATCAGCAATCTCTGAAGCATGATGCTGAGTTTTACATCGAATATTTTGCGGTCGATCTGATAATGGAGGATGGCCAGTGTCGTGGTGTTGTTGCCATTGATCTCGCTACAGGCCGTTTACACCGTTTTCGTGCGCATAAAGTCATTCTTGCAACCGGCGGTTACGGTCGTGCGTATTTTTCCTGTACGTCGGCACACACTTGCACGGGTGACGGAAACGCGATGGTCTTACGCGCCGGATTGCCGTTGCAAGACATGGAGTTTGTTCAGTTTCATCCCACGGGTATCTACGGCGCTGGTTGCCTGATAACTGAAGGTGTCCGCGGCGAGGGGGGGTATCTGACCAACTCAGACGGCGAGCGATTTATGGAGCGTTACGCGCCCAATGCAAAGGATTTGGCGTCTCGGGATGTGGTAAGTCGTTCTATGACGATAGAAATTCGTGAGGGCCGCGGCGTCGGGGCAGGGTCCGATCATATTTACTTGCATCTGGAACATCTCGGACCGGAAGTAATTGATGAGCGTCTACCGGGAATCGCTGAGTCAGCCAGAATCTTTGCGGGTGTTGACGTCAGCAAAGAACCTATTCCGGTATTGCCAACGGTGCATTACAACATGGGTGGCATCCCGACAAACTACACTGGCGAAGTCGTAACACTGAAAGGCGATGATCCTGAGTCTGTCGTGCCGGGTCTTATGGCCGTTGGCGAAGCCGCCTGTGTCTCCGTTCATGGAGCCAACCGTTTAGGATCAAATTCATTGCTCGATCTGGTTGTGTTTGGACGGTCGGCAGCACATCACTGTGCAGCAACGATGACTCCAGCAGCTCGCCATAGTAATTTGCCGGAGGATGCTGGGCAAAATAGCGTGACCCGAATTGACCAATTACGCAATGCGGATGGATCGCGACCCACTGCGGAAATTCGTTTGGAAATGCAGAAGATCATGCAGAACCACGCGGCGGTTTTCCGTACAGGTGAAACCCTTGCCGAGGGGGTCGAGCTGTTGCGGCAGACGCACGCAACGTTTGGCGACGTCCATGTGTCGGATCGATCGATGATCTGGAATACAGATCTTGTGGAAACTATCGAACTTGAAAATCTGTTGCAAAACGCACGCGTGACGATGGAATCGGCGGCGCGGCGACAGGAGAGTCGGGGCGCACATGCTCGCGAGGATTTTCCCGATCGAGATGACGACAAGTGGATGAATCACACATTGTCATGGTTAAACGAGCAGGGCGAGGTTGCATTCGATCGTCGTCCGGTACACACACAGACAATGACAGACGAAATCGAATACATCCCGCCTAAAGCTCGGGTTTACTGACAACCTCGGGTTTACGGAAAACAAGGAGAGCCAGTTGGCTGAGTTTAGACTGCCACCAAATTCACGAATCACGAAAGGTAAACATTTTTCCGCCGTTAGTAGCGCGAAAAATGTGCGTCGTTTTATGGTGTATCGGCATGACCCTGGTAGTGGTGAAAATCCGCGCATGGATACCTATGAAGTCGACGTGGATAGCTGTGGACCAATGGTGTTGGACGTTCTCATCAAGATTAAGAACGAGATCGATACTACGCTGACGTTCCGGCGTTCTTGCCGCGAAGGCATTTGCGGTTCCTGCGCCATGAATATCGACGGCCGCAATACACTTGCTTGCACGGCGCCTGCTGACGGCATAAAGGGCGATGTTAAAATTTATCCATTGCCACATATGCCTGTGGTGAAAGATTTAGTGCCGGACCTTACGAATTTTTACGCGCAGTACGCCTCTATTAAGCCTTGGCTGCAGACGCGTACGCCGGCCCCTCCAGATCAAGAGCGTTTGCAAAGCAAAGAGGACCAGGAACGAATCGATGAACCCGCTGCCTGCATCCTGTGTGCCTGCTGTTCGACCAGTTGTCCCAGTTACTGGTGGAATAGTGATCGTTTCCTTGGTCCGGCGACGTTGTTGGCTGCGTATCGTTGGTTGGTTGACAGTCGCGATGAAGCCACCGGTGAGCGCCTGGACGATCTCGAGGACCCTTTTCGCTTGTATCGTTGCCATACCATCATGAATTGTACTAACACCTGCCCGAAAGGCCTCAATCCTGCGAAGGCCATTGCGGAGACGAAAAAGATGCTGGCTGAGCGGCGACACTAATTATCGCGGTCCGAAACTGTTGAGCGATGGCCGACTAAAATGGCAATGCCGCCGTGGCATGCGCGAACTTGATGTCGTACTGACCGCCTATTTCGACCAAGACTACGCGGCGTCTGGCGAGGTGGATAAGCGGGCATTTCGTGAACTTCTGGCACTTCCTGATCCTGACTTAAACGCGTATTTGTTGGGTCCAACTACACCTGCCAATCCTGAAATCGCCCATGTCGTCGCCCTTGTTCGTAGTAAAGCTATGTCCTGATGTGCTACTGCATCGATTCGCGTTTGGGTCAGGCGTCATATTGATGCTAGTGGGCATCTTTTTGGTCAGTAACATGGAATGGCCATTCAGTTCGCGAGCGGTCGTGACCGTACTCTGGGTCCTCGACTGCAGTTGGACCCTTCGTGGGCTGGCGGCGGGGCTTGCGCGAGTCAATCTGATCATCCTCGATTCGGACGGTGGCGTTAGAACCAAAGACTCTATGGGTGAAA
>JABIUH010000233.1 GCA_018701055.1 Woeseia sp.
AACGATACCCGTGCCGCATCCAATATCGAGAACTGGGCCGTTGATCTGCTCCCGATGTTGCAGCAATGCATCAACGACACGTCGATAAACGACATAGCCGGATCTGGCAACAAAATCCTCATCGTAAGTTTCGGCCCATTCGCCATAAAGACGGGTGCTGTCGGCTGGCGTATTGAGCGCATAGGCATCATCAACGGTGAATGGCGTGTTCTTACTCACAAATCCCCTCGTTTAAATCTAACTTGATTCGACTAACGGTGGCCTTGCAGTCAGTGACTCTAACGTCACGATATCGTCGCTGAAGAAGCCATTGTAATCCGTTCGGCCGCCAATGCTGTAAGCGCCGATGTTGCCAAATTCAAGGTAGTCGCCGGGAGCAATGTCGTTTCTCGCGGCGACGCTTTCGGGTTCACTTACCTTTGAAAGGCGATCGCCGAGCCCCGACGAATCAAGAAAGGCCCCGATGGGGACCCATTTATCGTTTGGCGCGCCCGGAGAGATTCGAACTCCCGACCACTTGGTTCGAAGTTAAATCGCTTAACTGTAACTTGTTGTTATAAAAGAAGAGCTGTTGGGGCGCCCGTTGCATGCATTTCCTAACGGCGCATGACGATGCACAACTGATTCACGCAAATCTCCCGCAACGCTACTTCGCGATTAGAGGGACAGTTTACTAAATCGAGATAGGTAATTTTTCCCGAGACTTCATCCATGTCAGCAATAACGAACCGTCGATTCACGGAATTGGAATATGGGCGTCGTTTACCTCGTCAATCAATTCCCGGCAAAGAAAGGTTGTCCTTGTAAATACAATTCGCTTCCCGCACATCAGATCGCAATACGCGATCGCGAAACTTGACGTGCTTCCATTCGCCGACCCAATATTCCGGGTCCGTAAACGTAAAATCCATTACTAGCGTATTACCATCGTTGATCATACGGTATCGCTCAACGATAGTTAGCTGTGATCCTGTTTTGACGCCGGCCTGAATCAGGTGGTTTTCGTCAGTGAATCCTTTCGTCTCAATGACTAGCGTATCGCCCTCCCAATGGCCTAGTGCTTCTCCGCCCCAGTTCCGATCAAGCAGACGCCCTGGCACTCGGTCACGCCCATCCAGGTAGATGACCCGGTATTCGTTGTTCAGCCTGGACATCATGAAGATTGCCGTTGGATACTGCATCACCATTAGTGCGCCATAGCGAGTCATGAGTCGTGGCAGGCCAGCCGGATAACAGACCGCTGTCGGATCCCCATAGCGTTCACCTTTCGTCGCAGCCGCCATGTAGGTATCGTGAAACGCTTGTCCTTTGGCCGTGAATTCGGGGCTTGGTTTGAATTCAAAGGAGCCGTAATTTGCGCGCCACTCGTCTTCTCCGCGGTACTGCCAGACACCCGTCAGATCAAACGCCGCTGGAGGCCGTTCCATAGCCAGGTTCTCCGGGTCCAGTGCGCCGGGCACCCTGCCGGTTGCGGAACCATCACCCGCGGCCATACCTTTCGAAACGATGGGCAGGTAATCGGGACGCGTCTTCTTCTCTCGCATCTGCCAGGTTTCGCCTTCTGGCGGTGGTACCCACGCCATCAACGCAGGATATTGCAATCTTTCTCGCGCTGGCGCCTCTTCCGAACTATCCATCGAATACGACGTGCCATCGGCGGCGATCACTCCCTGGATGAGTCCTCCCGGCTTTCCGTTCTTCATAGGAGCCATCATCACGGTAATCTGATCGCCCACGTGAACGACATCCCGATCAAATCCTGCCTGGCGCAATGCCGAAAGAGCCTGACCTTCGATCTTCCATAGTTCTGTTTGACCGTCGTCGTCAGTAACTTCCAGGTTGATGATAAGGTGCGGATTGCGCCAAATGAAATGTGTCACCTCGCCGCTTTTTTCTATCGACCTAGAGCGGTCGAATACGACCGCAGCATGATGTGCCAGCACGGAATCCGTGAAAATTGAAAGCAACAGAATTGGTAGTAAAATATATTTGCCGGAAAACATAATGCTGTGCTCCTGAATTAATCTAGTCCAGCCTCGAGAAACAGTCTGGCATTCTCCAAACTGCATGGCACCTCGACTAATTGGCGGTCGGCGATCTTAGCCATGTAGTAATCGATGGTCACGGGTTCGGACAGATACACAGGGTCCGTTACAATCATCTGAAATTCCAGTGCCAGACCGTCGTCGGAAAGCGCAACTCGTTCCATCAAGTGTTTCTGATCGCTCGAATCCACGCCCGTGTGAAGACCCCACCGATCGGCGACAAAATTTGTCGTTTCGATGACCAGTGTGTCGCGGTCAAACCACCCGACAGAATGGCCCCACGATGAAGGCGCGCCAGGTGGTCGATCCCGATCAAGATATATTACTCGCGACTTTTCTCGTAGCTCGTAGTCAAACACGATAGTCTGATTATCGGGTCGCGATATCCTGATCGGATACGGCAGCAACGTAGCTTTTGGTGGGCCCGGATCCTTGCACTCGATTTGTGGATTCTGGTCTTCGCTGAATCCATCCACAATTTTTTTTGCTGCCAGCGTGAAAGGCCATCCCGAGGGCGGGTAGTAGTGGAACGGACCGCCACGTAAATCTCTGACCCAAAGTCCCGTGAGATCAGTCGACGGTTCAATCGGTAAGTCCTTCTTGTTCATCGTCAAGCGAGTGCCATCGGATTTTTCGAGCCAGATCATCCCTGAGAAATTTCGGGTTGGATTTTTATCGGCCGGCCCCTCCCACGTGATCTGGTCACCGGGCCTGAGTGACTGCTTGTTCCAGCCCCGCTGAATCATTCCTGACGGATGCAACATCTCAATACTGTACTCGACAACTTCACCTTTTGGATTCGGCGCCATTGCCTTAATGAAAACGTGCGGCATGCCCCAATCATATTTTGTAACTGTGCCCCTGTGACTTTGTACGTTGTTCCTATCGAGGTTTGAATGCGAATGGTGCGCGCTCATAAGCAAAGCTGCCGACAAAATTAAAATGCAACGAGCCCACAATTTCAATAGCTCGCTGATGTTTGATCGATCAACAATTTTCGGCGCAGTCTGCCGATGGTAGAAGGGCATCACAATTACCTCTCTTAATTACCGTTGGATCATTATATATGCGAAATCGATGTGTCAATTTTAGAATTCACACCGCTCCATGGCAAAACCATGCACTTGTTACGCTCTGCGATAATGGCAAGCACCACTTTCTGGCAGCGTCCAAACGCCATGATATATTTTTAAAGAGTTTCTAAGTAACAAAATACGACGAGTTTGGGGAAAGGGAAATCGCTAGATTCCGGACATATATAATTTCAGGGGAAACAACTTATGTCAGCAATCAAACATAGTCACCGCAGTTGCTCGCCGACGTGTGCGTTCGGAGCATTCCTAGCGCTAAGCATGACGATGGTAAACGCCGCGGTCGCTCAAGAAAGCGGTGTTAGTTCGATTGAAGAAATAGTCGTTACAGCATCCAAACGTGGTGAGACATCCGCACAAGATCTGGCGATGAGCATCAGCGCCATACGCGGTGAAACTCTTGAAGCGATGGGGGCCGTGGAATTCACTGATTTCTCTCGTTCGGTTGCGGGACTGGACGTACTGGACGTTGGACCCGGACAAAAACGCTACCTGGTGCGGGGCCTCAATTTACCTGGCGAATCCACTGTCGGACTTTACTACGACAATATCACCATGACCGGTACTGGTGCCGAGGCTGGCGATTTTGGCCGCAACCAGGCGGACCTGGATCTGTTCGATGTTGAACGGGTGGAAGTTCTGCGCGGACCTCAGGGGACGCAGTATGGTGCCAACTCCGTGAGTGGGGTGGTGCGGATCATCACCAATAAACCCGATCCGGGAGCGTTTCTGGGTAAGGTTGCCGCGAGCGGTGCCGCCAAGGCTGACGGTGACGCGGACTATAGTGTTAAAGGTATGGTCAACATTCCTTTGTCTGACAATGTGGCCGTTCGTGGTGTTGGCTATTATTCAGAAATCGGTGGCTTTATTGATAATGTTCAGCTGGGCAAAGATCCGAGTTGTTACGGAGTAGATCCTGCAACGACAAATCCCGAGATTGTACTTCTGCCTGGCCCAGGCTGTCTTGATGGTACGTCGAACGTTCGGGATATCAATACGCATACGCGAGCGGGCGGCCGAGTATCTCTGCAGTGGACTCCGTCGGAGCAAACCCGTGTTTTGTTTCAGGGTTACTACCAGGACATCGACTCCGATGGCCGCAACGCTACCCATCCGCTTGGCGCAGTAAATTTCATCGGCACTCCTCCGGTAGTCGCACTTCGATCAGACAACGGCTTTTTTACGACGCCGGCCACCGGGGAGAGACAGAGCGCGGCGCTTTCTCATGAACCCTATGAAGAAGAGTTTTGGATCGCCGCCTTTGAACTGGAACACGATTTCGAATGGGCTTCGGCGACTATCGCAGCGTCACATATGGAGCGTGACAGCATCACGCGACTTGATTCATCCAAGCCAGCCCGACTGCACCGGTCGTTTCAGGTCGTCGGTCTTGGACCATGGAGCGAAGCTGGTGTAGGACCCGGGACAGGTCCGTTTCGGGGCGCGATCATATCACCGTTTGACCGCGTCAGCCTGATGCAGGATCTGGAGTCCGAAGTCACCAATTTCGAAGCGCGTCTCGCGAGCCAGCATGATGGCCGATTTAATTTCCTGGCGGGCCTCTTCTATCAAGACAATGTCCGCGCCCTTGACAGCGAGGGTCGCATTGCCGATCCGTCGACTGGAAGAGATGCGGCCCAAACGGATATCGTGGCGGCATTTAGTCCAGCGTCTTTGGCCAATTTTACCGCCGCGTCAGCAGATTGGCAGACCGATCCTTTTACCATAACCGCACGTCAGTCGGAGAACACCACAGAGACTCTGGCGGCATATGGCGAGGTTTACTTTGACCTAACCGAGAATCTGGAAATCATGGGGGGGCTACGATGGTTCGAAACCGACCGGAGCCAGGACAGTGCGATCATCACTCCGTTTGCAAACCAGATACTGATTCAGTTCGGTTCTCCGGCGGGAATGGTGGGGCCCGAGCCTAATACGCCTTCAACAGAAAGTGACACGCTGTTCAAATCTCAAATTACTTATCGACCGACTGATGATCATCAGATTTATTTTCAAGTGGCTGAGGGCTACCGTGCAGGCGGCGTTAATGCAACGATTGTCAGCACCATTCCGCCGTCGTATGAATCCGACCAAACGCTCAACCTGGAATTGGGCGCGAAAACCTCTTGGCTGGACGGACGCCTGTTCACTAATCTTTCTGTCTACCAGGTGGATTGGGACAACGTTCAGTTTGAAGCCTCATACACACAGCAATTCAACGCACTTGTAAATTGTACTGAACGATCAGATGGGGTCCGTGCTAAGGGATTTGAACTCGAAATTCAGGCACAAGCAACCGAAAATCTGGATTTTGGGTTCAATTACACTTCAATTGACGCCGAATGGCAGGTTGATTCGCCCGACTGTCTGACTGCCGCCGGCTTAGCAGACACCTTTGAACCACCGGGCCAGCTGAACGGTGACAGTCTCATTGGTGTGCCGGACTACTCCGGTAGCGCCTACCTACATTACAACTTTGATTCAGCACCTCTTGGTGCGGAAAGTGGCTTCGTCCGTTTCGACCTTATGTATCAGGGTAAAGTTAAGGTGAACGATGATGACCTTGATGAAAATCTTTCGAATCCATCGTATGTTTTGGCGAACGCTAATGCGGTTCTCGATTACGGAAAGTTTTCAGTCGGGGTATTTATCAGAAATATCGCTGATGAAGAGGCTCATTTGAGTTTGTTCCAGGGTCTTCAATCCGACAATAGGGTAACGCCAAGTAACCCCCGAACCATAGGAGCCAATTTCACGTACAACTTTGGTGACTACGATTGATCGGTGCATCCATGTGACCGATGTGGACCCTTGTAGAATGGCGCGCCCGGAAAGATTGGACGACAGCGGCGCTTGTCTCGTCGCCGTTGCTCGGCTCCACCTGTCGTCGCGCTTCGCGCTCCTCTGATCGAACTCCCGACCGAGGCGCGGTGCCACCGAAAATGTTCACTCAATAAGAACAGGGTTCGAAGTTAGATCGTCATACAGAATTTTCTCGATGGAGGAATTCGAATCCTAGTACGTAATGGAGGACTTGGTTACTAACTATGCGGTTCCATCCGCAGCGATAGGCCGTTCACCGGATGATCGCGGTTGAATTGCGTATCGGATTTTCCTTTTGTTCGAGTCCACAGACAAGAACATGGGTCATCTATAAATGCGATGATACCCAAGGTCGCGCCACAGTTGGTGTGCATGAACGGTTCGGTCTCATAGAGCTGCCGAATCAATCGGGCTGGGTCGGACTTGTACTGTGCATCGGCAGCTGACTTTGCCCCAGATCCGCGTGGGTCATATTGTTTTTGACTGACGAAAGATCGGAACAATTTGCGTAGTGTGCACACAGTTTCCCGCCCGTATTTGGGCTAGTATTTGCGGTTAGGGAAAACACCTCAACATTGCACGGACACATCAATTTATGCTAAATCGCATGCAATTTTTTCTCGGTTTTTTGTGGGTTGCTGCGATCGTTGGTGGGTGCGGTGGTGGCGGATCGGGTGGCAGTGCCGTGGTTGGCCCGGGTGGTGGCGTACAGCCTTTGCCCACGGAGCCCGCAGCAGTCGTTATCAGCTATGCCGGCAATACCCAGCCAGCAGTAATCGACAGATCAAACGCAGCTCACTTTGCCGGACTCGCCGTCGAGTTGCGATCCCTAACGCAATTGGCCGAGGCTACCTGGATTCCATTGCCACAGCAATCCGGTGAACTCAGCGACACGCTGACGGGACCCGATGGTGGAATTGCCGTTGCTACTGGTAGGGTGGACGCGAACGGTGTCGGCTATTTGCTGGTCGACTTCCAGGCTTTTGCTGACAGTGGGATTACATTCAACGGCAGCTACATTCAGCGTTATCGAACGTTTGCACCGCAGGCGACCGGCCTGCTCTATTCCAACGCTGGAGCGGGGAGTATCGAATTTGATGACCTTGTCGTTTCAACTGGCCAGGGGAGCACGACTTTCCGTGGCAGCGTCGTATTTACCGGCGCAAACCGACAGCGATTCGATATCGATCTACAAATCATTGACGACGTGACGGGTGAGATCGTCTTTTACGAAAACTGCGCGATTGATTTTTCTACGCTGGACGTCTCAGTCGACCCGCAACCGGGACTTTCGATTTCCGGAACTATAAACGACGCATTGCTTGGGTCCGTGCAAATGACATCAATCAATCCGTTTAGAAATCTCGCGATAGTCGCTGATGCTGGTTTTGTCGTTGCGGGTGGGGGTGGCGGCTTCAGACTGGCGAGCGCCGGGCCAGTGCTTGAATTCAGATCATTGTCGCGAGCATATGGTGCTCTCGTCATCGACAGCGATAACGACGGTATGCCCGAGGAATCACTGCGCATAAGTTGGGGAGAACTCGCGGGCCTTGTTGAGTCGAAAAACTCGGTGGCTTCAGGACCAATTGCTAATGCAGGCGACGCAGTTTTGGTGGCGGCAGGGACAAAAGTATCCTTGCACGGTTTGTACAG
>JABIUH010000464.1 GCA_018701055.1 Woeseia sp.
AGCCAGATTCTGCGCGGCGAACTGACCTATGAATTCCGTCTCAGCGCGATGGCGGTGCGCACCCGTCTGCCGGCCGGTCCACGGTCCGCTGGCGGTATTTACGAGTTGCAAAAAACGCTGCGAGAGAAGGTTTTTACCGCTGGATAGCAGGCGCTACCTATCACTAAATTGGAAAGATGAGACTTCGAGAATGATTCCGTTTATGCAGTATTTCGCACTGTTCTGTCTCGCCATTGCAGCGCATGCCCAACCGGCTACCCAGGTCCCCGGGGCGTTGCAGGCGGACATCCAGATCCGCGAAGTGATGGTGGTGGGCAAGAATTACATCCGCATTGCCAAACACCCAGCCTCCGGCGAGATCTATTATATGGGCATCAACGGGCTGATTTTTTTAGTAGATGTCGAGACTGGCACGAGCGAGCGATTATATAGCTGGCTCGACCACGGCGTTCGGTTAGCCACGGGCTTTACGGTCGGGGCGGACGGCACGTTTTATATCGTCGGCAACCCGTCGCGCGGCGGCAATAATATCGGCTTGATAAAAAAGGGCGTGTTAGTCGACGGCGAACGGATCTGGTTGACCTTGGCCGAGACCGAACCCTATGCTGAAAGCACTGGGCGTGACCACAAGTTTAACGCGATTGAACTGACACCTGACGGGCGTTTCGTATTGGTCAATAGCGGGTCGCGTACCGACCACGGCGAAGAGCAGAGCGACGGTCGCGAATACCCCATCACGTCGGCAATATTTCGCCTGCCTATCGATGCGGAGGGCCTGTATTTACCGAACGACGAAGAGGGCTTGCGGCCCTATCTTTACGCCGATGGGGTGCGTAATAGTTTTGATATGGCCTTTGCGCCCAATGGCGATTTGTTCGCCACGGAAAATTCCGATACGCGCGACAATCCCGAGGAGCTGAACTGGATCCGCGAAGGCCGCCACTATGGCTTTCCCTGGCGGATTGCTGCCGACGATACGCCCCAGCGCTTTGCCGACTTCAATCCGCCCGAATCCGATAATCTATTGGTCGAAGGCATCAATATGGAAGGCACTTTCTACAACGATCCGGACTACCCACCGACGCCGGCCGGAGTAGTTTTTACCGATCCGATAATCAATGTGGGTCCAGACGCGGACAAGTTCAGAGACCCTATCGATGGTTTGATCAAGGACGCTAGTGATGAAGGAGTCACGATCAGTACTTTTACTCCGCATAGCTCGCCATTGGGTTTGGTTTTCGATACGGAGTTGGCGGTAGATCAGCAGTGGATGGGTGACGGTTTTTGTCTGAGCCAGAACGCTGCGAATAAGAGAAAATACACTCCCTTCGGTGATCCTGGGGAAGATCTCTTACATCTCGACCTAGTTAAAAGCTCAGACGGTGAACGCTACACTACGCGGATTACGCGCTTGGTTGAGAATTTTCGCAGCCCGATCGACGCGGTGATGCGCGATCACAAGATCTATGTGCTTGAATACGGCGAGATGGGGCGGCTGTGGGAAGTGACCTTGCCGTCTAGGCGGGTTGATACGGCGGTATTAGACGAGGGGGTGCGACCGGATAATTTTGCCATCGAGCCCAATTATCCGAATCCGTTCAATGCGGCGACGATTATTCCCTATCACCTCCCGGGAGCGGGGACCGCTAGGTTGCGGATCTACGATACACAGGGACAGCTAGTGCGCAGATTGATCGAGGCACATCAGCAGGGCGGGGGGTATCGCGCGGTGTGGGATGGTCTCGACGAGCGGGGGGCGCAGGTGGCTTCGGGCAACTATTTTGCTGAAATTACTTGGGGCGATCAGGTGAAAATAGAGAAAATGCAGTTGCTCAAATAAGCGCTTCGGTTGAATTCGTCGGTAGATTAACGATATAGTTTGACGCGTTCGAGGGCGTCTTTAAGGGGGTGAGATAGCCTCAGAGTCACTTCGGTGGGCAGGATTCCGTATTGCTGTTTGAAACACTGAGTGAAATAGCTTGGGCTGGCAAAGCCGGTGCGATAAGCGACTTCTTTGATGCTCGGAATGTTGTGGCTGCTGAGTATTCTGAACGCTTCGGTCAGGCGCGTGTCACGCAGGGTCTGGTTGATACTAATGCCGACGTATTGTTTGAAAAGTCGATTGAGATGTCGGGCGGTGATGCCGGTGTGTTGGGCGATCTCATTAAGATTGATGGGACGCTGGAAATTGGCGTGGATAAAGGCGTTCGCTCGTCCGCAGAGGGCATTCCTGTGGTTGCTCTCGTCGAGGCTGACAGGGGGCGACAGCACGAGCGTGGTAAAGTCAAAGCCAGTCGCCAAAATCTGCGCTAGCCATATGCGGACTAGCCCGCCTGCGATCTCGTATTTCCAGGGATTCGGCCCGTCGTTGAGCAGGGTTTTGAATAGTTTGCAGATAGACATATTCAGATCTTGGCCATCAAAGGCTATAAATTTCCCTGCGGCCTGATTGATTAAATCGTAGGTGCAGGCCGACCTTTGTGGTCCGTTGATCTCGGCGCGCGCCGTTAGACGCACGCCATCTTTTATGCAACTAGTTCGATGAGCGAGGCCCGGAGCGATAATGACGCCTGTGCCTGAACGCAAAGTGAGCGGCGGCTGTCCGGTAATCTCGTAGAGGTATTCCCCGTCGAGGCAGTGGTGTATTTCGACGATGTCTTCGTGTTGGTGTTCAATGTATTCTTGGCCGGCAAGATGGCGCATGCCGTGAATATAGTAGCAGGTGAAAAAAATATCGTTCAATGGCAGCGGTAGAATGTGGGCGGTGGCCAGCAAGATTTCCTTGTCGAATTGCAATAAGATCGAATCGAACAAGGGTGAGTAACCCAATTCTACCTTGAGTTGTTCGCCAATATTTGCCATGAAAATGTCCTAATGCAGATAGTTTATGTCCATATTGTAGTGCAATGTCAGTATTTTAGATTTTTTTGTCAATAAACCACCGATACTGTGATTGTATTTTGATTGCATCGGGCATATTTTCATCCTCGATTCTATTTCGCGTGTTGCTGTCGTAATAACAGTTGAGTTGTAAAAAACTATGTCCCGGTATTCATATTGAACCAGCCAGAAACTACCAATCCCACTCCGGTGATAGGTCCTCCGTCTCAGTTGTCACAAATCCGTTTCGGCGCGATGGCTACGGGTCTATCTCTATGCCTGCTTATCTCAATGGGCTTGCCTTATGGAGAGTTTATTATTCAAGGCACTCGGTTGGGATTGAGTTCTTCTACTCCAGCAGCTTTTTTCCTGCTTTTTCTATTGGTGGTTATTGTCCAGCCGCTGTTGGCGACGTTGCGGCGTAGTTGGACTTTTAACAGAGCAGAGTTGCTGCTGATCGTAGTGATGATGATGATGGCTACGGCGGTTCCCACGCGCGGGTTTACAGGCGTTGCTTTGGCGGTTATCTCTGCCGCAACGTACTATGCCGGTCCCGTGAACGGTTGGGCCGAAAATCTCATTCCCCACATTCCCGATTGGATCGCTCCGAAAAATGAAGTGGCGATTAAGGCGTTTTACGAAGGTCTGCCAAAAGGGCTCGAAATTCCCTGGGATATCTGGGTCGTACCGCTTGGGTGGTGGTTGCTGTTTATGGCCGGTTTATATTCGGTGATCATTTCCTCAATGGCAATTATGCGGCGCCAGTGGATGGATCACGAGCGCTTACTCTACCCGCTGGTTCAGGTGCCGTTAGCGATGATCGACGACGGCGGGACCAAGCAGCGCTTGCATCCATTTTTGAAGAATCCAGTTCTGTGGATAGGTTTTGCGGTACCGCTCGTCTTCAACACAATCAACGCTCTGAGCCATTACTACCCTTTAATCCCCGCGAGCGAGCTCAACTTCTCTTTCACAGTTATACCCGATGTGCCGGATATAAGAGTCCGCCTTAATTATCTGGTGCTCGGTTTGACCTACTTCATTAATACCGGTGTTTCTTTCAGCCTGTGGTTGTTCTTTTTTATCGCCAAGTTTCAGGAGGCGATCTGCGCGACATTGGGAATCTACAGTGCGGAACCACTCGGCCGTTTCGGTCATATGGGACCAACGACGGGTATGCTAAGCCATCAGACGATAGGCGCGATGGTCGTACTCATGTTGATGGGACTGTGGACCGCTCGCGAGCATCTGCGCGATGTCTGGTCACAAGCCTGGTCGGGGCATTCTGAGGCCGACAGTGGAGAACTGATGTCGTATCGCTCTTCTGTCATCTGTTTGTGGGTCGGTTTGGCGATCATGGGGGTCTGGCTATGGCGCGCGGGTATGCCGGGCTGGGTGGTACCGATATTTCTTTTTGCGGCCTTCGCGATCTTTTTTGCGCTCACGCGCGTGATCGTCGAGGCAGGGCTTTCGTCAGCTGTCGAGGGGCTGACTGCGGGCGGATTTGTCGTATCGGGTTTAGGGTCCTCGCTATTGGGGCCGAGTGGACTAGTCGCCGTTGGTTATACTTTAGTATGGGCTGGTGATCTATTGGTGTTTGCGATGGCACCTTGCGCGAACGGTATTCGCCTTCTCCATGAGGTGAAAGGCAATCGTAAGCGCATCTTGGCAATGATGGCGGCGGCGTTGTCGATTGCCCTGCTCGGTTCGATCTATATGACACTCAAATTGGGCTACCAGTACGGCGCGCTCAATATGCACCGTCAGTACTTTTCTTGGTTTGCACAAGAGCCATTTAAGATGGCCAGCCAATTTATCTCGACACCGGTCGCAGCCAATTGGGCGGGTTGGGGATGGAATGGGGTGGGAGCGGGTGTGATGTCGCTGTTGATGGTGGCGCGTCATCATTTTGTTTGGTGGCCCTTGCATCCGATTGGCTTTGTCGTCAGCGGCACATGGATAATGAACAGCGTATGGTTCAGTATCTTTTTGGCCTGGGGGATCAAAAGTATTGTGTTAAGATATATGGGGCCGAAGGGGTATAGATCTACGCGCTGGTTTTTTATGGGGTTGATTTTGGGTCAGTTTGTAGTGGGTGGAATCTGGCTTGTTATAGACGGTTTTACTGGGATGACGGGCAATCAAATTCGCATGTATTGATGACTTATATGTCCTGATATTAATACTCACAGTCCTTATTGTTGCACATTGTCTGTATTCTTATGATGCATGTCTCTATAATGTGTATGATTGTCTTGGGGATAATACATTCAAGTTTTTAAATTAGTATTCCAGATATTTTTTTGATGCCATAGGACAACATGCCTTATGAAGTCGGCTCGGCCAAGTTCTGCCCATAGGTTTTCGCTGCAAAGCGTTCACATGGTTTTTCCCGTTGCGAAAGAGCACGGAATTCAGTTTTACAAGTTGCTTGTGTTTACTATTCTGGGTTTTTTGTTTGCGCTGGCAGGATGCAGTGAAGAAGCCCCGGTGATAGCCCAGGTCGGCGATACGCTACTGAGGCGTCCAGACTTTGATGCGTTTGTGGGTAATTTATCGCCGGTTGATCAGCAGAATAGCCGCGGTGCGCCAGTGCCGTATTTGCAGTCAATGGTAGATCGAGAACTATTGCTGTTAGAGGCAGGTGAACACTCACTTGCAGATGAAATAGAAATAACTGAACAGGTGCGGTTTGAGGTGCGGGCTCGCCTGGCTGAAATTTTTCAAATGAATGTTTTGACAACTCAGCTTGAAATCACCGAACTCGAGATAGAACGAGAATTTGAGAATAGTCGGCTTAACCACGAGCGATTTTTGCGGCGGATTCTGGTCAGAACCGAAGATGATTTGAATCAGGTATTGGCTGATTTGGCTGCTGGCAGATCTTTTAAAGAGGTCCTCGAGCCATTCGCTGTAAACGATGCAATAGCCGAGGGTGACGGGGTGGTCGGGTGGTACAATTATGCCGAAGCTGAACGCCGTTTTCGGATTCCGCGCAGGGCGTTTTTCGCGGCAGAACTTAAACGTACCCTACCGCCCGTTCGTCTGCCGAAGGGGTGGCAGATCTACAGCTTTTTGGATGAGCGTGAAGGCGAACTGCAAGCGTACTATGAGCAAGTCAGGCGCATTGTCTACGAGAGACAATGGGATGCGATTAATCAGCAAGAACTTGAATTGCTGAAACACAAATACGCTGTGGAATTCAA
>JABIUH010000421.1 GCA_018701055.1 Woeseia sp.
CTAAGCCAATACCTGTTTGAATCGATCAATGAAGTTCAAGACTATGCGACCCGATGGCTTTGGTTCTACAATCATGAACGGCCCAACAAAGCCAATGGTGGCTTGCCACCGAAACAAATACTGATTGCAGCATGACCTCTGCTTTTGGCGTTAGTTAAAAATGGGGTGATTACCATGCGACATGATTATTTTTAGAATTTTTATGTTAAGTCAAAAATATAACGCTGCCGCTAATTGATTTGCAGACTGACATAAGTCTTCGTTATGGTGCCGCGGTAGAAAAAAACATTATGAGAATCTAAGTTGATGCGATCGAAGTGGAACATGAAATTGAGTGCCTGGTGCCAGTTCATCACGGCGATTTCTTATACGGCTTGCGGGCGTCGCGCAAAATTGGCGATTCCAATTCTCATCGTGCTGTTGAGTACGTTGAGTCTGACGGCCCGTGCGAATGAGACACCGAATATATTGTTCATCCTGTCGGACGATATAGGCTGGGGTGATATTCGCAGTTACAATCCGGAATCTAAGGTAGCGTTGCCAGCAATTGAGCAATTGGCAGCGGAAGGGTTGAAATTCACTGATGCACACACGTCGGCATCCAAGTGTGCTCCATCTCGTTACAGCGTAATCACCGGCAATTATCAGTGGCGCGGCCGAAAGGAATGGGGCCAGTGGAACGCCACCGGTGGTTCACAGATACTTAGTGGTCAGCAAACGCTTGGTGGCATGTTGCAACAAGCGGGTTACAAGTCTGCATTCGTCGGCAAACATCACCTTGGCGCAGAATATTATCGCCAAAACTCAAATGAGTTTACTAATCAGGAGTCGTTAATCGATTTTTCGAGAACAGTCGAAGAAGGTCCGCTGCAGAGAGGATTCGATTATTCCTTTGCCGCCATGCGTGGCATACAGGACAGTCCGTATGCTTTTTTTGAGAATGATCTTTTGGTTGGTTCAGTATCGGACATAATTACCTGGGCTGTCGGTGACTATGGCGATACGGAAATACTAAAAGCGGGCGTTGGGTTGTCGGATTGGGTCACTCGAGATGTCGGACCGGCGTTACTGGACAAAGCGGTTGCGTTTATTGATCAACATCATAAGGAAAACATCAGTCGAGCAACGAAAAAGCCTTTCTTTCTCTACTTTAATTCGGAGGCGGTTCACAGTCCGCGCAAGCCGCCTATATCGCTTGGCGGCCGTAACATTCTTGGCGAGTCAGGTGTTAGCCTTCGAACTGACATGCTTGTCGAGGTTGACGTCATCGTCGAGCAGTTGCTTGGGGCGTTGGAGGCGAGGGGTCTGACTGACGACACTCTGGTTATATTTACCAGCGATAACGGGGCGCAAGGGCGTTCCGAAGAACGACGAGCTGGGCATTTTTCGAATGGATCGCTCCGGGGTGACAAGGGAACCATTTACGAAGGTGGGCATCGCGTGCCGCTGATTATTAAAGGAGGTGCAAGGGTCCTTGCCGGATCTCCACTGAGAGCAGGATCCAGCGTAGACGCGTTGGTGGCCATTCAGGATATGTATGCGACACTAGCCGATCTGGTTGGTGCGCCGATTGTAAACGGAGATGCCAGAGACAGTTTCAGCATTTTGCCGGTTTTGATTGGTGACGCCACGGGGCCGGTGCGCGATCATATGATCAGCGAGGCTGACGCCCCGGAAGATGGTTCAGGCGACGAAGGTCTGACCGGCAGACACAAGTCATACCGTGCCGGACGATATAAATTAATATTTAACTCTTCAGATCAACCGGTTGAGCTTTATGATTTGAGTAACGATCTGTCGGAGACCAACAATCTCATTAATGATGCGAATCAACGCGCCAATCGCGCGGCACTCGTTACAGCATACAACCAGGCGTTAGTGAGTGACCGCACAGCGTCTGTTCGTGAATCGCCTTCGAACCTGGCGCCGCAAGTCGTGATCGAATTTCCAGCTTCGGGTTCGAGTTTTCTGCGGGGCGCGACTGTGAGTTTCATGGGCTCGGCGAGTGACGAGGAAGATGGTGAGCTTGGCGCGAGTTTGCGTTGGTCATCAAGCATCGACGGCACGCTTGGCACCGGACCGAACATATCCGTAATACTTGGCGAAGGACAACACGTGATAACAGTCAGCGTCTCGGACTCCGGCGGCCGGACCGCAAGCGCGTCAATAGTGGTTGTGGTGAAAATAAACAATGCGCCGGTCGTTCGCATCATTACACCCGCTGACGCCACCTCGGCCGTGCAGGGCGAGACAATTCAGTTTAGTGCAACGGCGACAGATGCTGAAGATGGCACTCTCTCAAGTGCAATCATTTGGCTTTCGAATCGGGACGGAAATATTGGTTCGGGTGCATCGATATCTACTTCCACCCTTAGTGTCGGTGTTCACTCCATCTCCGCGAAAATTGTCGACAGTGCGGGACAAACTGCTACTGCAACTATCACACTGGAGGTTGCGTCGGCAACAGCTCCACCCAGCAGCGCTGATGGTGGTGGTGGTATAATAGGTTTACCTGGTGTTTTGGTATTGCTCTGTATTTGTATCCGGCGTCGACGGAATGGTGAATAACGAATATTAAGTTCGAATTAGAGTTTTAGCCACGGTAGGAAACCATAAGCGTCACCCTCAGGCGTAGTGGCTATAGTTTCAGAATTGAGTTGGTAATTCTTGTAAGTAACGCAAAAAAAATTCACGTGGATGATAGTTCTGGCAAGCCCAAGATTTCTGGTCCAGTCAAACTGTTAGGATTTTCGATTGTTGATTGATATTTCCTTCGGTCCATTGCTGTAAAAATTGTTCCGGGTTCATGCCACTCAGCGACCCATGCGGCCTGATCGTGTTGTATTCCTCCAACCATTGATTGATAACCAC
>JABIUH010000422.1 GCA_018701055.1 Woeseia sp.
GACGTGATTAGCGAGGATGCGAAGCTCAACTTGCTTACGCACCTACGTCGCAGTCACGGCGAGGAAGATGCGTTGCCATCGGGTACTCCTCGTCGCATCACATTGCGCCGCAAGTCGCAATCGGAGCTGCGTTTGGCTGGCGCTCAGGGTCGTTCGCGAACGGTCAATGTTGAAGTACGACGCAAGCGAACGTATATAAAGCGCGATGTGCTTGAAAAAGAAGCACAAGATAAGCAAGACGAATTAGATCGTGGGAAACAGGCGGAGCTGGACCAGGTAGCGAACGTAGAGGCGGAGAAGCAACGCCTGGTTGACGAGAAGGAAAACGCTGCCAAAGAAGCCGAAGAATCAGTGCGACGCGCGGAAGAAGCGAAGCAACAAGCTGAAGTAAGCGCTCGCGAACAAGCCGATAAGGCAGCTGCGATCGCGGCCGAAGAGCGGACTCGGGTTGAAAAGGCAGAACAAGATGCTCGCGACCGACGTGCTAAGGAAAAGGACAAGAAGAAAGGCAAACCAGGCGATACAAAGTACGGACGCAAGGAACTGCATGTTGCGGGCGACAAGAGTGGACGCCGCAAACGGAAGTCGCCCAGCAGACGGCGCCCCGTGTCAGTCAGCGGGGATGGTCAGCACGGGTTTGAACGTCCAACCGCACCGGTCATTCGTGAAGTAGAGATTCCAGAAAATATCACCGTATCTGAGCTTGCACAGAAGGTTTCGGTGAAGGCCAACGAAGTTGTCAAAGTCCTCTTTAAGATGGGTGCGATGGTGACGATCAATCAGGTTATTGATCAGGACACTGCCATTCTGGTTGTAGAGGAGCTGGGGCACATCGCGAAGGCGGTAACAGGTACTGAGTACGATGAAGACTTGCTGGCGAACGAGAAGCTGGCAGGAGACGAGGTTCCTCGTGCACCGGTGGTGACCATTATGGGTCACGTTGATCATGGCAAAACATCACTGCTTGACTATATCCGACGGACTAA
The DNA here is from genome assembly GCA_018701055.1 of Woeseia sp. Taxonomy (GTDB): domain Bacteria; phylum Pseudomonadota; class Gammaproteobacteria; order Steroidobacterales; family Woeseiaceae; genus SZUA-117. The sequence goes on from JABIUH010000422.1 coordinate 987, forward strand.
AGTTGCTGATGGTGAGGCTGGCGGAATTACGCAGCACATCGGCGCCTATGCGGTAGATACAGACAAGGGTCGAATTACATTTCTTGATACTCCGGGTCACGCGGCCTTTACCCAGATGCGTGCACGCGGCGCACAGGCAACCGATATCGTCATTCTTGTCGTTGCTGGCGATGACGGCGTTAAGCCGCAGACGATTGAGGCGATCAAGCATTCGCGTGCAGCGGGAGTGCCTATCGTTATTGCCGTCAACAAGATGGACAAAGAAAACTCCGATATGGAACGGGTCAAAAACGAATTGTCGCAACACGAAATCATTCCAGAGGATTGGGGTGGCGAACATCTGTTTGCGAGTGTTTCGGCACTGACGGGTGAGGGCGTTGATGCCTTGCTTGATACCATCTTGCTACAGGCAGAAGTGATGGATCTCAAGGCGATTGCTGAAGGTCCTGCACAAGGCATCGTTATCGAATCCAGTCTCGAAAAAGGTCGTGGCGCTGTCGCGACAGTGCTGGTCCAGGCTGGAACGCTAAAGCAAGGCGACATGCTCATTGCTGGCGAAGAATATGGGCGTGTTCGAAACATGTTCGATGAGTCACAACAATCGATTACAGAGGCCGGACCTTCGACTCCGGTAGTTGTGCTTGGTTTGTCGAAGACACCAGGCTCTGGCGACGATTTTGTCGTGGTCAAAAACGAACGCAAAGCCCGTGAGGTCGCTGAGTTCAGGCGGGCCAAATCACGTGAAGCGAAGTTGGCCCAACAACAAGCGTCGAAACTCGAAGATATGTTCACGCAGATGGCGGAGGGCAATACCCAAATAGTCCCTGTCCTGATCAAGTCAGACGTGCACGGCAGTACAGAAGCCTTGCGCGAAGCGTTGATCAATATATCTACCGATGAAGTTAAAGTTAAGGTGGTCAGCTCAGGGGTTGGCGGCATTACCGAATCAGATGCCACGCTGGCGGCCGCATCAAGCGCCGTAATCATTGGTTTCAATGTACGTGCTGATGCAGCAGCTCGAACAGCGATTAAAGAATCGGGCGTCGATGTCCGCTACTACAGCATTATTTACGAAGCGATCGACGACGTTAAGGCGGCTTTGAGTGGTCTGTTAGCGCCAGAGATCCGCGAGAATATTGTCGGTTTGGCGCAAGTGAAAGAGGTCTTCTCGTCGCCCAAGTTTGGCGATGTCGCTGGCAGTATCGTGACGGAAGGTTTCGTGAAGCGATCCAATCCGATTCGTGTCCTGCGTGAGAACGTCGTTATTTATGAAGGTGAATTGGAATCGTTACGGCGATTTAAAGATGACGTGAACGAAGTTCGTTCAGGCACCGAATGCGGTATCGGCGTGAAGAATTACACGGATGTGAGAGTTGGTGACCAAATCGAGTGCTTTGAGCGTATAGAAGTGGCGCGGACGCTGGACTAAGCGACGCTGAGTTTGAATTGATATGCCAAAAGAGTTTTCAAGAAGTCAGCGTTTAGGTGCGCAAATATTGCGATCCTTGAGCGAATTGCTGCATTTTGAGACCAAAGACCCTGGTCTTGCGGATGTTTCTTTGACTGCTGTCGATCTTTCTAAGGACCTCAGCATTGCTCGGGTTTACTTCAGTCTTCTGGATCCAAATGCGGATCCACTGCCAGCGACCGAGGGCCTCAAACGGGCGGCAGGATTCCTGCGCAGCAAGCTTGGATCGAGGTTGAAGGTCCGTCATATACCTGAGCTCCGCTTTATCCATGACGACAGCATTGCACGTGGCGCGGAAATGGCGCGCCTCATTGATGATGCGACCGGGACCCACCGGGACTCATAAAATGGATGCCGATAGAGAGTTTCCGGTCCGGCCTAAGCCGGCGATGGTTGATGGTCTGCTGCTGCTCAATAAGCCGGCGGGCATGACGTCTAATCAGGCGCTGCAAAAGGTTAAACGACTACTCAAAGCCAAAAAAGCGGGTCACACGGGCAGTCTGGATCCGGCGGCTACCGGGATGCTGCCCCTGTGTTTTGGTGAGGCAACTAAAATTTGTGCCTATTTGTTAGAGGCCGACAAGACATATCGTGTGACCGCTCGATTGGGCGAGCGCACGGATACTGCGGATGCTGATGGCGTCGTGACCGAAACCGCGCCAATTCCGGAGATGACAGCAGAAGATTGGCAAGCCGTTATCGCTGCATTTAAGGGCGAGATCATGCAGGTGCCGCCGATGTACTCGGCACTTAAAAAGGATGGCAAACGCCTCTATGAATTGGCGCGCCAAGGCCAAGTGGTGGAGCGCGACGCAAGGCCTGTCACCATTCACTCGATCGAATTGCTTGAAAGCACCAGTACACGGCTCGTTTTAACGGTCAGTTGCTCGAAAGGGACCTATATCAGGACCTTGGTCGAGGATATTGCGGAAGCAGCCGGAACGCTTGCCCACACGTCGAAACTACATCGGGAGACGGTAGGCGCATTTCGTTCAGAGGACATGCTCGATATGTCCGGTGCGGAAGCGGCGGCCATTGACGGGCCAGGAGCGTTGCGTGAGCGGCTTCTGCCTGCCGACGTGGCTCTGGCGTCTTGGCCGGCGTGCGAGGTCGATGATTCGGACGTTGAGCGTTTTTGTGGTGGTCAGGCGGTTTCGTGCGACGCGACTGGCGATGGTTTGACGAAGGTATATGACTCGGAACGTACATTCCTCGGCATCGGCCAGATGAGGTCAGATGGAGCGGTGCTACCGAAGCGAATTTTCCACCGTCGGCAAGCCGGCGAGTAAATATTGGCTCAGGCAAAAAAAGCCTGATTTTTTCGTAATTTAGACTATGACTGGACCGGTTCTGACGCTAGAATGGCGCGCTCAAAATCAAGGGCCAAAATAGATAGTAAGAACTATTGGAGTTTCTTAGAAATGTCACTGACAAGTGAAAGCAAAGGTAAGATTGTCGCTGAGTACGCTCGCGGCGAAAATGACACGGGGTCAGCTGAAGTTCAGGTTGCCCTGTTGTCAGCAAGAATTTCCGAGCTAACCGGTCATTTCGGTGAGCACAAGAAAGATCACCATTCCCGGCAAGGTCTTCTGA
>JABIUH010000423.1 GCA_018701055.1 Woeseia sp.
AAATGGTATGTACCGCAGGAGCTCTATAAAGAATACGAGTGGCGCCAGTGGCAGTATACCAACTATGCTCGTAACTCCTACCAACGCTATGTAGAAACGCCTTTGGAGGGAGACTATTTCTATGATCTCTACGGCAACTATGTCACACGTGGATGGCTAATATTCAACAACGCCCAGATTCGTCCACAACAGTTCGGTAACACCTTGTTCAAGTCCGACCGTTTCGGACAGTGGTTCTCGGAAGTTGTGGTAGCGACTGACCAACAGGGGCAATATCATTACTCGATGACGGTCAGTAGCCAACTGCGCAGTATCCTCAGTCCGATGATTTTTTCTAAGCCACGCTTTGACGGTGTTCAGTTCGATCTGGCTACCGATCGCTATGAGACGACGTTGGTCTACTCTCGCATCAGTAGTCCGGGTGGCTCGACAACTGGTGATCTTGAAGTGCCGCGAACCAACAACACCACCTTGCTTGGGGGGCGTTTCGGGGTCGGACTCTCCGACAATGTCCAGGTAGCACTTCACTTCATCAACTCTCATCAGTCTAATACGTTGTCGGATAAACTGGCCGGCAATCCCTTCGCCGGTGCTTTGACGGTGGCGCAGAACAAGACCGTCAACTTTATCCAGTTGGTGCTGCGCGATGACTCGCCAGAAGATGGAGTCGGCGGAGCCGCATTTTTCCCCGCCGGTTCTGATGTTCTCATAACCTATCGCGATGGCAAAGTGGATGCTGGTAAGGATATTCGTTTTGAACCCGTAGTTGAAGGGGGTTTTCTTAAAAAAGGCTTTTTGGCGGCAGACGGCTCTGAAGAAATCCGGTTGTTGTACGATCTCAATAGTGCAGCATTTATCGATCGAGCCAGTCAGCCCAAGGAAGAGATCGAAAAAATTGAATTCCGTCTGTCGATCGGCAATGATTATCAGATCTGGATGACTTCCGATCAGCAGGTCAATCGCGATGGACAGCCGGTTCTGTTGCTGGTCACGCAAGCGGAAGGCAACGTCAAGGATATCACAAATCTGCGAATTCTTGCGTTTGAATATGGATTGCCAACCGCGACCCATATATTCGGTGGCACAGTCGAAATGCGAGACTTAGGAGGGTTCGATGTGTTTGGTGAGTACGATCTCAATTGGAATTACCGCAAATATCCGAATCCTACCAAAGCTAGTCACTCAGCCTATTCCGGGACTAGTGATTTGCGCCAGGCTCCGGCCTGGATGCTCAACGTATCGCGAAAGCTCAATCCATTTTTCGTCTTTGGCGAAGCCTACAGTATGGATCCTCACTACAATACTAGGACATTTGTGACGCAGGGTGCGGGTGGGATTGAGTACGATAGTGAAAGGCGCGGTATGGTAGAATTGGTCGAGGACAACGATGATCAAGATCGCTACCCGGACACGGTTCGCTACGACTGGTTGTCAGGCGATTCCCGCGTGTTCCCGGGCTGGGACGCCAACAATGATTTTATTCCCGATATAAATCAGAATGACAATTTTGCTCGTTCCAACACGACGCCGGATTACGAAGAACCCTTTTTGCGTTATGGCTCTGATCGCCCCGAGTTCCTTTTTGGCGTCGATATGAACAACAACTTCTGGGTAGATCAGTACGAAAACGACGAACTACCAGATTATCCATATCGCAAGGATCATCGCGGCTATAACATCTATGGTGGTGCCGACATTACTCCGGAACTGCGCTTTTCTGTCGGTGTCATGCGCGAAGCACTAATCTCATCTGATCAAGAGAACCGCAGTGTTTATGGCATTTTGACTTATGAGGGTGATTCGCCTCGCTTGGGGCGCCTGCGTGTCTTTCAGATGTCAAAGAAGGTCGCTGACGATATTCCCAATAATCTATTGCAATGGGCTCCAGATAACACATTGCTGGGTGGAGAGCTAACGCAGGTTGAAGATCCATTGTTAGCCCGCGACACATTCGTAAGCCAGTCATTTGTTGGTCACAGACTCGAGTGGGGGTCGTTCGCATTGACGAGCAAAATGAATTATGTGCTTTTCAAGCAACTCATGAACAAAGCTGACCTAAGTCGTTTTGACTTACGCGAGGAAGATTTCTTCTTCGGTGCAATAAATAAACTCAGCTATCGTCGTGATGTTGGGCCATTTGTAATCGAGCCGCGATGGAAAAGTGAATTTCGCAAGCAGAGCCGTGCGCTGTTTGCTTTTGAAGAGCAGACTTCACTGCTTGAGTTATTGTCGGTATTGGTTGAGTTGCCAGTTATGCGTGTCACCCAGTTGCAAGCAGGTGTTGAGTATGTCTACTTCAACGATTTAGAAGACGATTTAAACGACTATAACTCGCTGGTGGGAGCGGTCCAATTTAGCAATGAAACATACTATTTGGGCTATCGCTTGCGGTCGCTTGTTGGCTTGTCGTTGCAGCGTAAGGTGTTCAGTGGCCAGGAATCGCGTCTAACGAGTCAGTCTTTTATTACAATTTTTGCAGGTCTTGATTAAGGGGATGTTCACTCGTTATGAGATACCTGCATGACAGCGAGCAATCAGGCTCAAAAGGTGCAGGTCGGCTGGGGTGGTTTAATTGCACTGGTGGCGTTGGGGTGGAGATGGAGCTACCTCATCCAGTCCGGTCGCGACCCTTTAGTCGACGTCTTGTGGATGAGCACCGACCAAGCGAGCGAGGCCGGGAGCATGCTGTTTACAGCATGCTTGGCTACCTGGATGCGAATAGCGGACGGTTCGCTGCTCGGATTGCGGGACGTGCAGGTTGTCGTCGGAGTGATAAACAGCCTGTTAGTTTGGCGTCTGGCTACGGTCTTGCTTGGGCACAGGACAGGGGTCGTAGCGGGTCTCTTTGCTGCGTGTTATGGACCGTTCGTTTATGCTGGCGCACAGCCCGATCCTCAGGTATGGGCCGTATTATTCGTTATAGCGGGACTGTTACTCGCCGCTCGTCCCGACTCCCAGCCCGGACTCAGCGGGTTGCTGCTCGCGTTGGCATGCGCTCTGGCCCCGCAGGCGGGATTGCTGGTGCTGGTAATCTTGTGGCGAATCGTTGGGCAAAAGGGTTGGAAGGGTGGAGCGGCCGTAGTTGTTGCATGGATTGCATGTCTGGCGGTGATCGGATGGTGGTTGGATGGTTGGCCACTGTCAATCACGCCGAACGCTTCGCAGGCTGCGGAAGCTTGGCCAGATCGATTGTATGGTCCGTGGCGCGCGGGAGAATGGACCGCTCATGGCGATCCATATATAGCGACGGAGGCAACGGCCGCAGCTGTACTGATGTGGAATTATGGCCTGGCTTTCCCCTTTGGGTTGATTGGGCCCGTGTCTATATTGGCATTAGTGCGCATTTGGCGTCTCGAGATGCGCGATTCGGGACAGACAATGGCTCTGTATGTCAGTCTTGCCAGCGTTGGCGGGGTGTTTTTGTTCGGAGGAAATGCAGCGACTCGTGCAGTTGCAGTGCCAATGCTGATTACGATGGCCGCATACCAACTAGTCTTGTCGTCGCAGGTAACTTTATCCTGGCAGCTACGAGGCCTGTATGCAGTTGCTTTATTAGTATTAGCCGGGCTCTTTAATTTTGACAATCATGCATTGCGTCGGGCGGGTGCCGCATATGAACACTATCAGCGTGGTCGGGCTTATGAAGTGTTGGCAATGAGGGCAAACGCGATTAAATCGTATGAACGTTCACTACTAAGCCAGACGACACTCACTGCCGCCAATACCGCTCTGGGGCGCCTGTACAGAGAGGCCGATCAATTGGGGCAAGCCATCGCGGCAGATCGCGCCGTGCTGCAAGCGGATCCGGCGAATCAGGTCGTAAGGGAGTCATTGGCAGCGACTTTACTGCGTGCCGAACTGCCGGATGAGGCTATTGCGGAGTTGGTGTTGTTACGCGACGGTTTAGAGGATGGTACTCGTTTTTACGGGATGTTAGGCGATGCGCGTTTGATGGCGGGTGATGTGCGTGGTGCGATAGAGGATTACGAGGCTGCCGAGTCGGCTTCTCCGGATAGTGGGCGAGCAGTGTTTCATCTTGCTCGCTTGTATGAAAGTACCGGTTTTATTAGCGAAGCGATAGACTGTTATCAGCGGTCACGTGTGCATGAGCAATGGCGACAGGAATCGGGCTGGAGGGCGGCGGCACTGCTGGCTGATCGTGGAGCAGTCGATCAGGCAGAAACTCTATTGCGTGCTGTGCTTGCCGAGAATGCCGATAACCGCCCCGCTTTGATGGGACTCGGGCGGCTGTTGGCTATTGCTGAACGATATGCTGCAGCGTTGCCTTATTTCGAGCGCCTGCAGGTGCTTGATCCGGATGATTACCGCACGTATTTTTTTCTCAGCAAGCTTTATTTCCGCCAGCAACGTGAAGTCGAAGCGGAAACGGCATTCAACAGTTATCAACTCGGTAAGAGACGGGCTGAGATGAAAGAATCTGTAGAAGAAGATCTGGAGGGCGTCTTGAGACAATTCGGCGAATGGACACAATGAGACGAAATCTGTTTAAATGCTATTTTGCCGTAATGGTGATAGTCTTAGCGCTGTGGGTGCATGAGGCTAGTGCTGCTGAGGTTTTGACCATTGGCGGCCAAGGTCAGATAAGCTGGCAAGGAAGAGTGGCGAGCGATGCCGCTGTTGACGCGATCAAGCCCGAATATCGTTCTCCATTCGATCCGCAGGTCACGGAAATCGGCAATACGCCGTCTGACTTAATCGACTTCAATAATGCTGAGTTTCCAAACAGCATCTTACCCGGACAGGTAGGCGATGGTCAGAATATTTCAACTGCAATTTCCGGGCGCGGGGGTGGTATCTCTTCCCCGACGGTGTTCGACATCTCCGATGCCCAACTGCGCGGCTCTCTTGAGCAGTTAATTACAGCTTCTCCGACGGGCAAGGCATTTGAGCGCAAAGGCAACTTTGTTCTCGGCACTCTATTGGTGATTGATCTGGGCGGACGTTTTGGTGTTAATCAGTTGCGCTTTTTCCCCCGCAATACGGTATTCTCGTCACCGGGCACTCCGTTCCAGGGCGACTTTCTTAAGAATTTTGAAGTCCATATCAATGATGGGGTGATTTTGACCAAGGCGGGGAATCCGATCTGGGAATTTTACGAAGGGCGGATGAATAATGACGAGGCTGTGACCACGATTGATATCGATCCACCGCGTCTATTGCGCTTCCTGCGTCTACGGGCGACTTCCTCGATACCTTTTGAAGTGGAGAAAATTCAGATATTTGGTGAAGGTTTTTTCCCCACGGCTCGCTACCTGTCACCGGTAGTAGACCTGGGTTCTCCGGCAAACTGGGGGCAGTTGCGTTGGTTGCAGTCTCTGGTTGGGCAGGGAGACAAAGTGGATATGCAGATTCGCTCGCGAACCGGCACTGACGAAACTCCACTGACCTACACCCGCAAGCGCGTCGGTCTTAAAGATGCACAAGAGATTACACTGTCGGTCGATAATCCTGATCAGCCGCTCGGTCGTCGTGAGTATCTCAAGTTGCCTGAAAAGGGCGGTCAATCTGATGTATGGGAGCGCGGTTCAGTACGAGATGATCTGGAGCATTGGAGTCCGTGGACGTCACCATATTCATTGGTGGATGGGATAAGTCCAACAGGCACTAAAATACTATCACCGGGACCCCGGCGCTATATCCAGTTTCGTGTTGATTTCCTGAGCAACGATCTTTCGGCGAGTTATGTGCTTGGTGAACTCTCCTTCGACTATACGTCGCCACCACTTGCAGACGCATTGATCGGCGAAATATTTCCTCGCGATGTGGCGGCGGCTGAGGATATCTCTTTTGTTTACGCTTTGCGAACGGAGATGCAAACGGGTGAAGTACAGGGCTTTGATACGTTCGAACTTCAGACCGGTACGCGGGTCACTCGCGTTGAGCGTGTCGAGATCATTGATCGCAACGGGGTCACTGTGGTTGACCATACGTTTGCAGAGCAGGAGCAGCCGACCGTCGAGGGGAATCTTGAAATAGCATCAATTACTGATGATGCGTTCAGCGTAAAATTTCCGCTGATAGTTGAGCATGGCTCTGTTCTAAAGATCTACTTTGTAAGTAGGGTGTTGTCCTTCAGCACGACATTTGAAGGTCGTGCGTTACTCGCAGCCGAGGAAGCTTTCCAGGGTGTGATCGCAGGCGATGCAGATCTTCTGGCTGAAGACGATATTTCCTACAAGTCGGACGTTACCGTATTAAGTCCAAGCGTCAATACTGGTAGCCTTATCGGATCTATCGCGCTTGGTACGCCGGTAATAACGCCCAACGGCGATAAAGTGAACGATCAATTGGTACTCAGCTATGAAATTTTAGCGGTAGTTGGAACAGCCGGGATACGGGTTGAAGTCGTAGACCTCGGGGGACGGCCAGTGCGCAGTTTATTCGATGGACTTGGTCAAAATGGTGTGTATGACGCTAAGCGGTTGCCCGCGTTGGCCTGGGATGGACGTGATGAGCATAACGAGTTAGTGCCGCCGGGGTTATATCTCGTGCGGATTGAGGTTGAGGGTGATGCCCGCGCCAGTGCCACCGTACGCTCTTTTGGCGTGTCGTATTGAACTCGGTGCCCCGAGACAAGGAGATGGGATTATTATGCAGCGGTTAGTGTGCACGATGGTTTGCATCTGTATCGCCGGTAGTGCCTGGGCCCGCTCAGAATTTCGTCTGGGCGGTACGGACGGCAATGCTTGGCAGGGATTGCTCACCGATACTGAGGCTGTCTACGTGGTAGTCGATCCGGATGGTGCGATTCGTTCGACGTTGCCCGTCGGAATAAGCACTGAAGAGGTCGGGGTTGACACGATGATCGATTATGCCAATAACGGCATTCGACCGGTTTGGATAGATCCCACGCACAATCTTTCGTTAAGCTTAACTGAGCGAAAAGGACATCTAAATTCGAGTATCTCGGCAAGTTATACGCGAGAAGAAGCAAAGCAGCTGCAGGTAATTATTGATGGTGATCCAGAAACCGCGTTACTAAAGCGGGTCGAATTGTCGCCGCGATTACAGGGCCTCAATATCGGCTATGTCAAAAACTTGGTGATTAATCTCGGGGCTGAATTGCCGATTAACCGGATTCGTTTTTATCCACGTACAGGCTTCGAAGACAATTATCTGCAATGGTATGAAGTCGGCGTAGCCGATGATAGTGCTCCTTTTGTGTCCGTGCCTGGTGAGCGCCGGCCTGGCAAAAGGTGGTATCGCGATATTAATAAGACCTTGACGGCGACAAATGATCCCGGCTTGGAAATTCTTGAACGGAACACTGAGAATCTCGATATCGATGTGGATCTGCGTTTCCCGACACGTGATTTGCACTGGATCGCTGTTCGGTCTGTGAATGCCGAACGGGATTGGGAAATCGCGGAGTTGGAAGTATACGGGGAAGGTTTTGTGACTCGGACAAGTTATACGAGTCCGATTCTCGACTTTGGCAAGCCTGTGGCCTGGAGTAAGATTCGTTGGGAGGGAAGCAATCCTCCCGGTACTGAAGTAATCTTACGCACTCGGACGGGAAATGCACCGGAACCCAATCTATACTGGCGCACCGGCACCAGCGGAGAAGCTGAACTTGTAACCCGGGATGAATATTGGCAGGTCATTGGGGCTGGCTTGTTTAGTCAGGTGCGCCAGGTTTACGATCGAAAAAACTGGTCAGCGTGGTCACCGCCCTATGATTTTTCTGCGGGTATGCGCGATACGGGGCAGCCTGCCGATGACTGGGTTGATGGCACGGTGCTACAGTCGCCTAGTCCCACGCGTTATCTCCAGTTTCAGGTTTTGTTCCGCGGCAATCGCGAGGTAGCTCCAAATATCGCGAATCTATCTTTGTTGTTTGCAGAACAGCCAGCGGCACACGAGGTTGTGGGAGAGATTTGGCCTTCAGAGATCGATGTTTTTGAACCGGAAACATTTACCTATGTGATACGGCCGCAATTGCAGGCTGGAGACAAAGGTTTCGATCGCTTGGAGATTTTCACACATTCGCGCGTGCTGTCCGTCAAGTCCCTGGTGGTTGATGGCGTTGAGGTGATTGACCTATTCCCACCCGACATTCGTGAAGACCGGGTGATTTTTTCTTTTGAGATGATGCAGGCGCCACAGGACAATGAAAAGAGGATTGAGGTCGTCTTCGAGGCGAAGGTATTGCGCTTCGGGACAGAGTTTACTGGCTGGGTCTATGACAGTTCAGAGCCTGCGCTTAAACAGCAAGTCAAACCGGGCAACGCCACCTATCGGTTCGGTGGTGATGTGCTCTCAGTGCGCACCCCGATGGGCGGTGATCTTATCGGCGGGGTTACCCTCTCCTCGCGGCTATTTACCCCCAATGGCGATGGCATCAATGATGAAGTTGATATTCGCTACGATGTGCGTAATGTGGAAGAACTGACTCAAGTGCAGGTTCGAGTCTATGACCTTGCCGGCGCTTTGATTCACAGTATAGGAGAGGGTGGAGCCCTTAGTGGTTCGTTTGAGTTGACCTGGGACGGTCGTGACGCGCAAGGACAATTGGTTCGTCCTGGGCTTTACATGTATCAGGTCGACTTACTAACAGACGGCGGCCGCAAAAGTGAAATCGGCGTCGTATCGGTGGCTTATTAACCGGGATGGCAATGGCCAGCTAAAGTGATGCAAAAAATGCTTAAGACAACTCGTAATATCGCGTGCCTGCTACTATTGATCTCAACCGGTCGTTCCGTTGATGCTCAAATAGAATATGGATCATTGCTTGGTTCACAGCAGGCGGGCCGAAGAGTCAGTTATGCACCGCAGGGACCCGGTACTATGTTGGGAGCAATCGAACCGGCAGTACGCCGATGGTTCTTACCCCAGCACATGTATGCCGAACATCGGTGGCGGCAGTGGGAATACACTAACTATGCCAACGAGCCTTTCGAGCGGCCTGTCAGCACGGATCTCGCAGGTGATTATTTTTACGATCTATATGGCAATCGGGTAACGCAGGGTTGGCTGATCTTTAACAGTGGTCAGAGTAGTCCGCAAGACTTAGGCAATGTGCTCTATAAATCCAATCGGTTCAAATCGTGGTTCGCCGAATTGGTTGTCGCTGGCGATCATAAAGGGCAGTATCACTATGCTCTGTCTGTGAGTTCGAATTTGCGAACCACCTTTACTCCGATGTCTTTCTCCAAGCCGCGCCTTGACGGTATACAATTCGATGTAGCAACTGATAAGTATGACGGGACATTGGTGTATTCTCGTCTGACCGGACCGCGGGGGACGCAGGGCATTGAGATTCCCCAGACGAATAATACGACTTTGTTCGGCGGACGTCTTGCCGCTCAGATTGGCGATTTTGTCAAAGTCGGCGCTCATACGGTCAATGTTCATCAGTCGAATACTCGTTCTAGCTCTTTAGTAGATAATCAGTTTCGTGGCGGTTTGACTACGGGCCAAAATCAGACGATCTCCAATATACAGATCGTATTGGCAGACGATTCACCAGAGGATGGCGTTGGCGGTGCGGCATATTTCCCTTCTGGTTCCGATGTGATAATAACCTATCGGGATGGGACCGTTGACCGTGGCAGTGATATTCGCTTCAAACCGATCGTAGAGGGCGGAGTGGCCGAACGGGGCTTTGTGTCTGCAAATGGCCGTGAGCGGATACGATTAATTTATGATTTCAATGACCCGGTTTTTATCAATCAGTCGCGGGGCGATTTAGTAGAGATTGTTGGAGTCGAGTTCCAGTTGGTGTTGGGAAATGACTATCAGATCTGGATGACTTCCGACCAGCAGACATCTAATGGCGGCGACCCCGTTCCGTTGCTCGTCGCCCGGTCTGAGGGCAACATCAAAGATCTGACAAACCTTCGGACGATAAGCTTTAACTACGGGCTACCGACTGCTACGACGCTAGTGGGCTGGACTTTGAACCTGTCGGATATGTGGGGGATGGATCTCTACGGTGAATACGATCTTAGTTGGTCGTATCGAAAATACCCCAATGTCCAGCAGGAATCGCACAAGGCCACTTCGGGAATTGAAGGTAAGCGCAAGGCCCCAGCTTGGATGCTCAATCTGTCGAAAAAAGCACATCCGTTCTTCTTCTTCGGTGAGGCTTACGCGTTGGATCCAGGCTATAATACTCAGTCGTTTGTTGCAAATGCATCTGGGATTATTGATTATTCTGCAGGTTCTGCGGCTGGATCGGATATTGAGGTTTTCTGGGATGGGTCGTCTAATGTTCAAGCGGCCCAAAGTAATCTAGTAGAGCTTGTCGACGATAACGATGATCAAGATCGTATACCGGATAATTTTCGCGCGGATTGGGGTTCGCCGGATTTGCAAGTGTTTCCCGGGTGGGACGAAAATGGTGATTTTCTGCCGGACTTGAACCAAAATGATAACCGTGTGAAGATGAATTCCATTCCAGACTACGAAGAGCCATTTCTGCGCTTTAGCGTCGATCGACCTGAATTCCTGTTTGGTATGGATATGAACAATAACTTCTGGGTTGATCAGTATGAGAATGATGACGCGCCAGATTATCCGTATCGAAAAGATCATAAAGGCTACAACGTTTACGGCGGCGCGCACTTAGCGCAAGGCATGCGTTTAATGCTCGGGAATATGCGTGAGGAGAAGATTTCCTCTGATCTTGAAAATAAAAGTATTTATGCATTACTGACGTATGATGTCGCATCGTCGCGCTATGGCAGTTTACGTTTTTTTCAAATGGTAAAGCACGTTGAGGATAATATTCCAGATCCGCTGTTACAATGGGCTCCGGAAAACACCATACGTGGCGGTCGCCTGACGCCAATAAAAGACCCGCTGATCGCTCGGGACACATTTGTCAACCAGACATTTGTCGGCCATGTTCTCAATGTAGGTTCACTCAAATGGGTCAACAAGGCGAATTATGTTCTTTATCGGCAGTTGATGGATCGCGAGAAACGGGCATCTTTTAACTTGGACCAATCCGACTTTTTTCTCGGCATTATCAACAAACTCAGTTATCGCCACGAAATTGGTAAGGTGCGCCTACAGCCGCGCTGGAAGAGCGAGTTCCGGCATCAAACTCGAGGCTTGTTCAATATTCAAGAGCATACCTCGCTTACGCAACTGCTGTCCGCGATTGTACAGTTGCCATTGCTAAAAGTCACAAATCTCGAAGCAGGCATCGAGTATGTCTTATTCAATGATATGGAAGACGATTCCCAAGATTTCGATTCTTTACTCGGGGCAATACAATTTACCAATACGTCGGCATACCAGGGCTACGTGATTAAGTCGCTGGTCGGCGTGTCTATTGAGCGCAAGGCTTTCGTACAGGCAGAGGCCAGCACCGGGACCCAGGCGTTTATCACCGTTTATGCAGGGCTTGAATAGGTTGCTGGACGAATTGCGGCTGCTCAATCAGCCCAGTAATAATTTCACCTCGTTGTGAATGCGAAAGGAGGAAAGTAAGATCTGGTTTTAGTTCATGTATCATGGCGATTTTTGTAGTCAATTGCCTATGTTTTAATCACTTTGACTGACTTAGGAGAGCAACAATGAAGAAATCTCTACTGTCATTAATGGCTGTTTTGGTCTGTGCTTATACGGTGCAGGCACATGATAATGGTTTGATGGTTGCGGTGCAGTTTCCCGATGGCAATCAACCGATGATCGATGGAAATGATGACGATTGGTCTATGATCCCGATCGACGTATATAGCCTTCAGAACGACCGCCTCAATTCGCTGGATGGGTTTGCTGAGGCGGCTGGCATCGAGGAATTGGATGCCAGTTCGTTGAATATCCGCCATCTTGCGGGTTGGAATGAAGCGTCGAACCACATCTATGTCACGAGTCGTGTCTATGACGATATCCACATCATCCGGCGTGTCGATCCAGGTCGTTTCTACTGGGACGATAGCTGGGAGGTTGATGTCAACGCCCTACACGAAGGTCGCGAGCAGCACAACGCGGGTGAAACGGCGACCAGCTTCTCGTACAAGTTTGCTTTTCCGCCGGTCGAGGGCACCTTCGAGTGGTTGCGCCCAAACAGAAACCTGTCTTGGTTGACCAGTGGTTCACAGTGGTTCACGGTTGACTTTGGTTTCGAGGGCGATGAGTTTGGCGAGAGCACCTACATATACGAGGTGGCAATTCAGCCGATCTCCAGCATGCCTAAAAACAACGAGGCTACGGAGGGTGAGGTTCTTATTCACGATCTGACCGAAGGTGAGACCGTTCATATTGGAATCATCGTTAATGAAGTTGATGGTGGCGAGGGCGAAGATGATAATCGCATCGGCCAGTGGGGTACTCAGGTTGAGGGTTGCTGCCACGCCGACATGGACTTGCTGATCGCGCCCGTCGACGATTCGATTGCGTGGCCGGCTATCAATGGCACCGCTGTTGAAGTTGCGAGCTGGGGTATGATCAAGGCCCAGTACTAGGCCGTTTCATTCTAATTGACTGCTTGTCGGACGATTAGATCAGTTTAGTATCATCTATGTGCGGGCGGGTTGTCGAGTAATACAACCCGCCCGTATGATTTCTGTTGAAGCCCTTCTGTCCAGCACTTAGGTAGATGGGCTTTTTCATTCCTTAGTCGAGGTAAAGCCCGATGTTGTTTTTTCGTTTGGCTGGTGGATTCGCCGTAGTGCTTGCACTTTTCGTCGGGGTGCGGTCCGTCGATTGGTATCCACCCGAGGAAATGTTGACTGTCTGGGTCAACGGGTCCCCGCAGGAGGCACAACTCTATCGGCGTATTGCCGACCAATACAGCCGAGAAAACCCCGAGGTCCGTTTCCGCCTAGAAGTGGTCCCTGGGCGCAATGTGGTGCAGAAACTA
>JABIUH010000424.1 GCA_018701055.1 Woeseia sp.
GTGGGAACAGTTGATCGAGGGGCTCGAGACTGTTGTCGCGATCGAAAGTAATTCTGACGGCAGCTTGCCAGCTGCCGCAAATCAATAAAAGCAAAGGTGAATCAGATGGGGACCGTATCAAACGAGTTAGGCAATGGCATTCGGACCGGTGAGCAGTATCTGGAAGGTTTGCGAGACGATCGTGATGTTTGGATGCATGGCGAGAAGGTTAAGGACGTCACTGCCTACCCTGGACTAAGTCGGGGCGCGAAGACACTTGCTGAATTTCTCGACAAACAGTTCGATCCGGAATTGCAGGATCTCGTTAGCTACGAAGAAGATGGTAAAAGGTTCGCAACCTCGCATTTGATTCCGAAATCGGTCGACGATGTTAAAAAGCGCGGTGCTGCCTTTTACGAATGGGCGACCTGGTCAAATGGCATGTTTGGCCGCACACCGGACTATAAGAACGCATCCGTCATGGCATTTGCGGCAAGTGCTGATTTTCTGGCCGAAGGAAAACCGGAATTCGCCGAGAACATGCGGAATTACTATCAGTACGTCAAAACGAATGACAAGGTACTGACGCATACGCTTATTAACCCAACTTACAATCACGCACAGGCGAAAGAAGGCAAGTACGACGCCAAGGTTGCATTGCAAGTGGTCAAAGAAACGGACGCGGGCATAGTCGTCAACGGTGCGCGCCTGCTTGCAACCCTCGGGCCGCACGCGGATGAAATCGAAGTGTTTCCATCCAGCCTTTTGACAGCATCAGAGGATAATGTGCCGTTTACATTCGCCTTCGCCATACCAATTGACACACAGGGCCTTCGATTGATTTGCCGCGACACTTACGACCACGGCAAGTCGCATTTCGATGCACCATTGTCTTCTCGATACGAGGAAATGGATTCAGTGGTCGTCTTCGATAATGTTTTCGTTCCCTGGGAACGCATTTTCATGTATCGCGAACCGCTATTGTGTAATCGTGCCTTCTCTGAGACTGGCGCGATCGTGCACATGATGCACCAGGTGGTCTGCGGCAAGCTCGCGAAGGTCGAGTTTATTGTCGGTCTCCTATGCGCGATGGCTAAGGCTACGGGAAAAGACAAAGACATGAACGTGAAAGGCATGATTGCGGAAGCGATGTGGACGGCTGAAAGCATTCGAGCATTTCAATTTCAGGCAGAGGCCTTGGCGGAAGCAGATAAGTTCGGAACGTTTTTGCCACAACGCCGCCCTTTGGATACATCTAGAAATACCGTGCCTAAGTTGTACCCACGCCTTATTGAGATAATTCAGCTGCTCGGTTCGAGCTCGCTAATGGCAACGCCAACTGAGGCTGATTTTAGTAACGGCATTGTGGGAGATGTCGAGAAGTATTTTCAAACTGTAAACCTGAGCAGCAAAGACCGAGTCGGACTTTTTCGGCTCGCGCACGATGTGGCGGTCTCAGGCTTCGGAAGTCGTCAGGTTCTTTACGAGCGTTTTTTCTTCGGCCCCCAAAATGTTATGGCATCAATTTACTACGATCTATATAACAAGGATGAAATGATCGCGCGCGTTGAAACGCTGCTTAACAGCGAGTGAATTATTGTTCCGCATGCGGTGCTGCTGTGTCGTTGCAGCGTATTAGTGGTGATGAACGTGAACGTTATGTTTGCGACGATTGTGGGAAAACGCACTATCAAAATCCGTTAGTACTGGTCGCATCCTACGTTTGCGTGGGTACCCAAATTTTATGGATTCGTCGTGGCATTGCACCGGCCGTCGGCAAATGGGCGATGCCGGGCGGCTTCATGGAAAATAATGAAACGCCTGAAGCAGCCGCTAGTCGCGAGCTTATGGAAGAAACTGGCATCCAGGTAAGTGTCGACGATATGACTCTCGTAAGCGTGAGCTCAATACTGAATATGGCCCAAACACACCTGGTTTTTCGTTGCCATCTAGATCAAACGCCAGAATTTTGGAGACTGAAGAAGCGATCGAATGCGGCTGGTTTAGTGAGCACGACCTTCCGTGGGATGAGCTCGCTTTTCCTGGGATCGAGCCGCTCGTGCGACAAGTTTATGGTTGGTTAGATTCTGGTAACTTCGGTATAAGAGTTGGGTTCATTGACGAATCCGGGAGCCAGTACAGGGCTCAACTACTGGGACAGGCACAGTAGTTACGTCTTTTCAGGGCTCAACTACTGGGACAGGCACAGTAGTTACGTCTTTTCAGGGCTCAACTACTGGGACAGGCACAGTAGTTACGTCTTTTGAA
>JABIUH010000426.1 GCA_018701055.1 Woeseia sp.
CACGGCGTTTATGCGTTACTTCTCATAGTGGATTATTCTGATCCATAAATTGCGACAGCTGACTGGATCCAAAAAATTCCTTCACGGCCGCGGCAACTGGTTTCGCGTTGATCATCTCCTGCGGCATTAGACCTTCGGTCTCTGCCTGCGTCAGACGCTCTTTGACCGCGCGTTCGACGCGCACGAGACCGACACGGAAAGCATTTTCAGCCATTTCACCAACACTTCGAATGCGTCGGTTACCTAGATGATCGATATCATCGACGGTACCGTAGCCATTACGAATATTGATCAATGTTTGCAGCACATCGAGGATGTCATCGTTATCAAGAATTCCGATGCCCTCCGACGTATCCCGACCAACTCGTCGATTGAACTTCATTCGTCCAACTGCAGACAAGTCATACCGATCCGAGTTAAAGAATAAATTCCGGAACAGGCTCTCCGCAGCATCTTTAGTTGGCGGCTCGCCCGGTCGCATCATGCGATAAATCTCGACCAGCGCCTCAAGTCTCGTCGTCGACGGATCGATATTAAGTGTGTTCGAAATATACGGTCCACGATCCAAGTCGTTTACGTAAAGACATTGAATATGCTCAACGCCGCTTTCGATCAAAAACGGAATCAATTCGTCCGTTAACTCAGCGTTCGCTGCGGCAAGCAGCTCGCCAGTTTCCTCGTCGACAATGTCGTGCGCCAGAATCTTACCTTCAAGGTATTGGGTCGGAACGATCAGTTTATCGACCGTAGACTTCTCCATGTCCCGTACGTGTTTTGCTGTGATTCGCTTGCCTTCTTCGATAATCAGCTTGCGACCGAGCTTGACATCAAAGGCGGCCGTTTCACCGCGGAGCCGTTCGGGCACAAGAGTCATACGAATTTCTTTCTCTGACAGGTAGAAATCGTTCTTGTCAAAGAACAGATCGAGCATCTCTTCGTTATTAAGCCCGAGCGCACGCAGAATAATAGTGACTGGCAATTTTCGGCGGCGATCGATACGCGCAAATACGCTGTCTTTTGGATCGAATTCGAAGTCGAGCCAAGAACCGCGGTAAGGAATAATTCGAGCAGAGAACAGAAGCTTGCCGGATGAATGCGTCTTGCCCTTGTCATGATCAAAGAACACGCCCGGCGATCGATGTAGTTGCGACACAATAACGCGCTCGGTGCCGTTGATTACAAACGTGCCGTGATCCGTCATCAGCGGCATCTCGCCTAGATAGACCTCTTGCTCCCGAATATTCTTTACAGGTTTCGGTGTGCCGCTCGCCTCTTTATCATAAATGACCAAGCGCACATTCACGCGAATGGGCGCTGCATAAGTCATACCACGCATTTGACATTCTTTGACATCAAATACGGGCTCACCTAATCGATAGCTAACATATTCAAGCGCGGCATTACCGGAATAACTGACGATCGGAAACACGGTTTGAAATGCTGCGTGCAAACCGATGTCGGTTCGGTCCTTAATCTCTTTATCGACCTGCAGGAATTTACTGTACGAATTCAGCTGAATCGACAAAAGGTAGGGAACTTCGAGCGTCGTCGGACGTTTACCGAAGTTCTTACGTATGCGCTTTTTTTCTGTGAATGAATAAGTCATTCTAGTCAGTCCTCAGTTGAGAATACGTGTGCTGCCAGTCAAGCGCACCGTTCTCGTCACTAATGTAATTTTAATTCTGTCCCTGCACTGACAAAGTGTGCAGGTGCACCAAAGCAGCTTGCGGCAATTCCGCAAGCTGCTTGGAGCAATTTGGTGCCGGGCTACCTGCTCCCGGACCCCACATCTCAAGGATGTTTTTCAAGCTCTGTTACTTGAGCTCGACTGAAGCGCCTGCTTCTTCAAGTTGCTTCTTGAAGCCCTCAGCGTCGTCCTTCGATGCGCCTTCCTTAACGGTTGACGGAGCACCTTCGACCGCGTCCTTGGCTTCTTTCAATCCAAGTCCGGTGATCGCGCGTACAGCCTTAATGACCGCAACTTTAGCCTCGCCGAAACTGGTCAGAACAACGTCGAATTCCGTCTGTTCTTCGGCAGCTGCAGCTGCGTCGCCGCCGGCTGCGGCAGCAACAGCAACAGGTGCCGCTGCAGATACGCCCCATTCGTCTTCTAGCATTTTAACAAGCTCGACAACTTCCATAATCGGCTTCGCACTCAATTCTTTGAGTAGATCTTCGTTTGACAGTGCCATTCTCTTTTCCTCTAAATTTTTAAACCTGAGTCAGGTGTAGTTAGTTTTCAGTCTTATGCTGCTTCCTGGCTAGCACGCGCGGACATTGTCCGAGCAAGCATCGCAGGCGGTTCAGCAAGGGTCCGCACCAGTTTGGACATCGGTGCCATCATCACGCCAAGCAGCATTCCGCGCGCCTGATCCAGAGTTGGCAAATCAGCCAACTTACCTAAATCGGACCCCGGCAATAACTGCCCACCTATTGATAGCGACACTGCCTGCAGAGCGTCGTGCTCTTTGGCAAAGTCTTTGATAACCCTGGCTGCGGCACCTGGGTCTTCCTTCGCAAACGCAAGCAGAAGCGGGCCTTTGAGCGTGTCTTGCATACACTCAAAATCAGTCCCTTGAACGGCACGACGTGCCAACGTGTTTTTAACCACACGCAGGTATACGCCGGCGTTGCGAGCGTCACGCCGCAACTCCGTCATTTCTGCAACAGTCAAACCTCTATATTCTGCTGCTACTGCAGATAGAGATTCGCCTGCAACCGCGTTCACCTCTTTGACAAAAGCTTTCTTGTCTTCGAGTCTCAGTGCCATGAATTTCTCCTGGCTAACGGTTACACAATGAATGAGGGCCTTACCTCATTCCCCTTAATTATCGTATCGATCAAAAACAGAACATCTGCCCCAGATCAGCCACGACTGTCGATAACGGGCAACCGTTGCCAGATCGCTCTGACTCAAGCTAACCATCTACGTAGGCATTTATTAAGGCGAGGCCTAATCCTTGCCACCTACGGTCTTCGACGATGACCGGGTTTAACCCCGATCCTTCGATTACAGCCAAACCTTTCGGCGCGGCCGCAAATTCTCTTCAAAAAAACGCACTCAGACGTCTAATGTCGCCCGATCGATGGCCACACCAGGCCCCATCGTTGAGGACACAGTCATCTTTTTGAAAAATGCGCCTTTAGACGCTGCCGGCTTGGCCTTCCTAAGGTCAGTCAACAACGCTTCCAAATTTTCTTTCAATGCCGGAACTTCGAAATCTGCACGACCGATCGCACAATGAATAATGCCGGCCTTGTCCGTGCGGTATCGCACCTGACCCGCTTTTGCATTTTTCACAGCCGTTTCAACGTCGGCCGTCACCGTGCCAACCTTAGGGTTAGGCATTAAGCCGCGCGGCCCAAGAATCTGCCCCAGTGTGCCGACCACTCGCATTGCGTCGGGGGTCGCGATAACAACGTCGAAATTCATCTCGCCACCCTTAATGGTTTCCGCAAGATCTTCAAATCCAACGATATCGGCACCAGCGGCCTTAGCCTTATCCGCATTTTCGCCCTGCGCGAAAACCGCAACACGAACTGACTTGCCTGTTCCGTTCGGCAATACAGTAGATCCACGGACAACCTGATCCGATTTACGCGGATCAACACCGAGGTTTACGCATACGTCAATGCTTTCGGCGAACTTGGCCGTTGCCAATTCCTTAACCAAGCCTAACGCTTCATCAATCGCGTAGGTCTGGTCCGCACTTACTTTTTCGCGCGCGGTTTTTCTACGCTTCGTCGAGGCAGCCATTATTTCACTCCCTCTGTATCCAGACCCATGCTACGAGCTGTTCCCGCGATCGTCCGTACTGCTGCATCCATATCAGCGGCGGTAAGGTCAGGCATTTTAGTCGTCGCAATCTCTTCCAATTGCGCACGATTCACTTTGCCAACTTTTTCCGTATTCGGCGTGCCAGAACCCTTCGGTACGCCGGCAGCTTTACGCAAAAGAACCGCAGCTGGCGGCGTTTTGGTAATAAATGTGAAACTACGATCACTGTATACAGTGATGATTACTGGAATTGGCAGTCCGGGCTCTGTGCCCTGCGTTTGCGCATTGAACGTCTTACAAAATTCCATAATATTGACGCCATGCTGACCCAAAGCGGGCCCGACTGGCGGACTTGGATTTGCCTGACCCGCAGGAACCTGCAGCTTAATATAGCCAGTTACTTTCTTAGCCATTCTATTTACCTTTGTGAGTGCAAGCGGCCTTTTCGGCCTCCTCAGATTTCTATGAAAAGGGCGCTAGCCCCATGTTTTGCTAACCTTTCTCAACCTGACCGAAATCAAGCTCAACCGGCGTAGACCGGCCCAAAATCTGTACCGCTACCTGCAGACGACTCTTCTCGTAGTTGACCTGTTCGACCACGCCGCTAAAGTCGTTAAACGGCCCGTCGATGACGCGAACGACCTCGCCTGGCTCAAACAACACTTTCGGCCGTGGCTTATCAACCCCTTCCTGAACTCGATCCAGGATCTGATTCGCCTCTTTCTCAGTGATCGGCGCAGGACGATCACTCGACCCACCGATAAATCCAAGAACCTTCGGCACCTCTTTAACCAAGTGCCAGGTCTCATCGTCCATTTCCATCTGCACGAGAACGTAGCCAGGGAAAAACTTGCGCTCGCTACGCCGCTTTTGACCTTCCTTCATCTCGACCACTTCTTCGGTCGGGACCAGGATGTCGCCGAATTTCTCTTCCAGACCCATCAATTGAATACGCTCCTCGAGCGAGGACTTAACCTTATGCTCGAAGTTGGAATAGGCATGGACTATGTACCAACGCTGTGACACCCACTAATTCCTTCTATGTTCCATTCAGGTACGAGGGCCTAACCGACCAGCCAACGAGTTAGTGCGAGCAACGCGGAATCAAGTCCCCAGAAAAACATCGCCATAACGAATGTGAAAATAAATACCGCAATTGCGGTTTGTGTAGTTTCTTGCTTTGTCGGCCAAATGACTTTACGAATTTCTACTCGCGAACCCTGAATAAAGGCCCACAATCGCCGCCCTTGAACACTGGTCATTGCCACACCGATTCCACCGACTAATCCGCCGAGGACCATCAGTGCTCGCAATGGAAGCGACCACTCAAGTAGGTAGTAATAACCGTAGAGACCGCCAACAAGAATGCCAGCGCCACCCAGCAGCTTGATAATGTCGAGTACGCCCGACTGGTTCTCGTCTTGTGTTTGAGTTGACACTTTTATAATTTCCGCTCTGTTCTCTGTCTGCGCTTCGACAATGCGTCGCTTTCTAATGATGTGATTTTCTACTTGGCTTTAATTACGACAATTTTCCACGTTGTCTCAAGCCGATTTCAGATCACATTTTCTTGCGTGGCAGGCCAGGAGGGAATCGAACCCCCAACCTGCG
>JABIUH010000427.1 GCA_018701055.1 Woeseia sp.
CCGGCGAACTCTCGAAAGGCAGCGGCGAAGGCAGACACACTACCGTCAATTCCGTCATGCTCGAATTTGCCGGTGGTGGCGCAGTGATCGATTCGCCAGGCGTGCGCGACTACGCACCGTCAATCGAAAACATTCAGGACATCAGCCAAGGATTTCGTGAAATCCAAGAACACGATCAGAACTGCCGTTTCGCGAATTGCATTCATTTACGCGAACCGAATTGTGCCGTCAAAAACGCCGTCGATGAAGGCACGATAAGTACACGCCGATATGAGAGCTACAGGCGACTTCGAAACACGACCCAGAAATTAGCTGACAAATTCGACTGACCGAATTGCCGAATGCTTATCCGGCCCCAGTTCGCCCAAAAAATTTAAACATGCGCGCCAGTCGCTGCGGACTGACATTTATTGCAAGGTCGATACTCGAGATTCATCCTCAAAAATTAATCCACGCCTTTCGCCCGCGAACTCTTTTACATTGGTAGGCGAAATGACCATGACCAGTTAATCAGAGACTCCCCGAACGCTATCCCGGTGGCCAGCCCATTTCACGCCCCCCTAATACATGCAGGTGAATGTGAAACACTGTCTGCCCTGCTGCCGAGTTGCAATTCATGACAGTACGAAATCCATCCTCCGCAATTCCCTCTTGTTTGGCGATATCTCTCGCAGCAAGGTGTAGCGCGCCCGCAATGTCCCGATCAACATCTGCCAATTCATTAACTGTCGCAATGTGTTTGCGCGGAATGACCAGCACATGCGTAGGCGCCTGAGGATTGATATCCCGAAATGCAATCACCTGATCATTTTCATAGATGACATCGGCATTTATCTCGCCGGACACAATCCCACAAAACAGACAATCAGTATCAGTCATTTGCGCATCCTCGATGGTAAGTCAAACAATCGCTTCAGCGGGAGAAGCCTTAATCAACAACTCGGCGACCGAAGAACGCATGCGATAACGTCCCGCCATCTACAAACTCAAGTTCGCCACCCAGCGGTATGCCATGAGCAATGCGACTGGCCTGCACATTGTGCTTGCCCGCCAAATCAGCCAAAAAATGTGCGGTAGCGTCGCCCTCGACAGTTGGATTCGTCGCAATAATTAACTCATTAACTACGCCATCTTGAAGCCGTTTTTCGAGCAACGACATACCGAGCTCGGATGGACCAATCCCATCAAGCGGCGATAGGTGTCCCATCAGAACAAAGTACATACCGCGGTAACCCGTTGCATCTTCCACTGCCATAACGTCGGCCGGTGATTCAACCGCACACAGCAGTTTTTCGTCGCGGCCACTCGCTGCGCATATATTGCAAGTGTCATGCTCCGTCAACATGCGGCAACGCTTGCAATGTCCAATGCCCTTTACGGCTTCCGCCAATGCACCGGACAGTTCATCAGCACCAACGCGATCTCGTTCAAGCAAATGAAACGCAATGCGTTGCGCCGACTTTCGACCAACTCCGGGCATGCAGCGCAGAGTATCGATTAATCGCATTAGGAGCGGAGAAAATGACATCGATTGCGAACGTTCAGAATGGGAGTTTCATGCTGGGCGGCAAATTCAATCCCGACGTCATACCGGAAAATTTTTCTTGAGTCATTTTTTCAACACGTCGCACCGCATCATTAAACGCGGCGATCACTAAGTCTTCCAACATGTCTTTATCGTCACCGACAAGCGTAGCGTCGATTTCAAGTCCGCGAACTTCATGCTTACACGTCATCGTTATTCGCACCATGCCCGCGCCCGATTCACCAACGACGGTTAAATTCGCCATTTCTTCCTGCGCCTTTTGCATGTCAGCCTGCATTTGTTGCGCCTGTTTCATGAGCTGACCGATACCGCCTTTCATGTTCCTACTCCTGGTTCGCAGAATTGTTAG
Source organism: Woeseia sp. (assembly GCA_018701055.1). Lineage (GTDB taxonomy): Bacteria > Pseudomonadota > Gammaproteobacteria > Steroidobacterales > Woeseiaceae > SZUA-117. The sequence goes on from JABIUH010000427.1 coordinate 1,896, forward strand.
TAATGGGTTCGACCGAGTCGGCCACCAACTCAGCACCGAACATATCCTTCAGTGCTTTGACATTCGGATCGGCTTCCAGACCTGCCCGTGCGTCGTCTATGGCCTCAGATTCCTGGCGTGCATCTTTTTGCACCGGCGTTTCATCCGCGACCGCACCGATGCTGATATCCACTCTAAGCTCTTCGCCAAAATATTGGCTTAAAGCATCCGCTATCGCCGTTTGACGCGACCGCGTGAGATAAGACTCAGAACGGCCATCCAGGCTCAGATGAATCGTTTTGCTGTCGCGACGAATATAGGCGCAATTGCTCGCCAGTTGCCGACTTACGCCAGACAATGCGAGTTTCCCTAAGAGATCGGACCACTCAGGTTCTTGCCAAGCCGTCGCCGGCGCAATAGTTGTAGTGGGTTCTTTCGCGACGGGCGCAGGCGACTGCATCGCAGGCACCGACTTCTGCGCGGAAACTTCTGATTTGGCATGACGATGACCGTCATTCGACGGTCTAGGCGTGCCCACTTGCCGCTTCAATTGGCCTTGGCCTTCTGCCGTCGGTCCACTGGGCTGAAACGTCAGCATCCTCAACAGTGTCATTTCGGTACCACTGCGCGGATCTGGAGCGAGATGTATATCGCGCTTTCCTAGTAAGGCAATTTGGTAAAAAAGCTGCACATCTTCCGCGCTTATGCGTTCAGCAAAATCGGCAATCTCGGCCTCATCCACTTCATCTTCCTGATCCACCACGCCAACACTTTGGTAAACCGCAATACGCTGCAGAATTCTGCTCAGGTCTTCAAGCAACCGCCCATAGTCAGGAAATTGCTCATCGATTTCAGCAATCACCGACATTAAACCGGGCGCATCATCACTTGCCAGAAAACTAACGAGTCGGCCGACATGTTGGCGATCAATCGTACCGAGCATCGATGCAACCGAGTCTTCCGCTACGTTCCCTCCACAAAACGCTATGGCCTGATCAAGAAGACTCAAAGCGTCCCGCAATGAGCCATCAGCCGCGCGCGCAATCATTGTCAGCGCACTTAACTCGAACTGGATAGATTCTTCATTACATATCAGTTCCAAACGTTCGCGAATCAGCGCAGGCGTTAGACGCTTCAGATTGAATTGCAGACAGCGGGACAGAACGGTCACCGGCAATTTTTGCGGATCCGTCGTCGCCAACAAAAACTTGACGTGCGGCGGTGGCTCTTCCAACGTTTTTAGCAACGCGTTAAAAGAACTCTTGGACAACATGTGCACCTCGTCAATCAAGTACACCTTAAATCGGCCCCGTGCTGGCGCATACTGAACATTGTTCAAGAGCTCTCGCGTGTCATCGACCTTGGTTTTGGACGCGGCATCGACCTCGATCAAGTCGACAAATCGCCCCTCATCGATCTCCTTACACGCGCTGCACTCACCGCAGGGTTTGGAAGTGATTCCCGTATCGCAATTGAGTGCTTTGGCAAAAACTCGAGCAATGGTCGTCTTGCCAACACCTCGGGTTCCGGCAAACAGATACGCATGATGGAGACGTTCCGTATCCAGCGCATTTGAAAGTGCCTTGAGCACGTGCTCCTGGCCCACGGTTTCCAGGAAATTCTTTGGGCGCCATTTTCGGGCAAGGACAAGATAGCTCATGAGTGGATCGGACTGCCGAATTTTTTTTGTGATTTAACGTGGACGACCAGTGTAACCAAAACGGCCTCCGGCACACAGCCTGAACGCCGATAAAGTTTGATGAAAAGTGGCCCGCGCCAGCCGCTCCCCGGCACCCGGCGTCACCGTTGCCGCTGCTCCCTTCCAGGCCTGACGGGGTTCACGGATAGCCGTCGCGGGGAAGCCGACGCGGACCGTCGGCGATTATCGCCTCAACGTCGTTGCGACACAACGAAGTATTACTAGATCGACAGATTTGACCTGCAACTGTAGCCCCGATTCGCTATGCTCTCAGTCTAACTGCGGTAGCGACGGCGCATAAAAACCCGGAGATCAAAATGAGCCAAATACCCGATTTCGCGACTGTCGATCCATATGATGGCATGACGGGCGCCGACCCGGGCATCCTGCAGAATCTCGTGGGCGGAGAATGGGTAGGTGTCGACGGCGAATACGAAGGAATTGTCGACCCGATGAATGGCGAGACTTTCCTCAAAATTCCCGATACCCGGGAACATGGACCCTACATCGCAGGCCTAAAAAGCTGCCCAAAATCCGGTGTACATAACCCATTAAAGAATCCGGACCGATACATCTATCTTGGCGGCGTCTGCGCCAGGGCCGCCGCGATGCTGGCAGATCCCGACATTGAGGCATATTTCACCAAACTCACCCAACGTGTGATGCCCAAAAGCTGGAATCAGTGTCTGGGCGAGGTCGTCGTAACCCGTATTTTCCTGGAAAATTTGGGCGGCGATGGCGTCCGATTTCTCGCGCGGGGCTTTTCCAATCCTGGCAACCACACGGGTCAGGAATCCCGCGGCTACCGCTGGCCATATGGCCCTGTCGTGATCATTGCACCATTCAATTTTCCGCTGGAAATTCCCGCATTACAACTCTTGGGTGCGCTGGCGATGGGCAACCGGCCGCTGGTCAAACCTGAATCCAAGGTCAGTGTCGTTCTGGAACAGTTTGTACGCTTGTTAATCGCTGCCGGCCTTGATCCCAACGACCTGGATGTTATCCAATGCCGTGGGAAGGTCATGGGCGAGCTGATTGATAAAGCAAAAGATGACATCAGACTCATTCAATTCACAGGTTCAAGTGGCGTGGCTGAACATCTTTCGTCAGTGATGAATGGCGCGGTTCGCATTGAAGACGCAGGCTTCGACTGGAAGGTCATTGGACCTGACTATCACCCGGAATGGCTCGACTATGTCGCTTGGCAGTGTGATGAAGATGCCTACAACGCATCTGGGCAAAAATGTTCAGCACAGAGCATTATTTTGGTTCACGACAACTGGACCGAGGCGTTATTGCCCAAACTCAAGGAACTTGCTGCTCGCAGAAGCCTCAATGATCTTTCGCTGGGACCGGTCCTCACCTGGAACAACGATGAAATAAATCAGCACGTCGATTCCGTTATGGCGATTCCAGGCGCTGAATTACTGTTTGGCGGACAGCCGCTGGAAGGCCATACGATTCCGGACTGTTACGGATCGGTGCAGGCAACAGCGATTCGCGTACCCATCGAGCAAGCGGCTGGCGAACACTTCGGGCTGGTCATGACGGAGTTGTTTGGTCCATTCCAGGTCATCATCTCTTGGAGTGACGGTGATCTGCCCAAGGTTCTCGACATTCTAGAGCGTATGTCACATCACCTGACTGCCGCTGTGGTTAGCAGAGATTTCGAATTTCAAAATGCCGTCCTCGGCGCGACCGTTAACGGAACGACTTATTGTGGCATTCGCGGCCGAACCACTGGTGCACCGCAAAATCATTGGTTTGGCCCCGGTGGAGATCCGCGCGGTGCGGGAATCGGCACCACGGAAGCGATCCAAATCACCTGGAGTCATCACCGC
>JABIUH010000435.1 GCA_018701055.1 Woeseia sp.
AATCTCATTGAAAGCGTCGCGGAGCGAGACCTGGAAGAAAAAATTCATCGAGCCGCTAGTCGTGGCGCTAGGACGATCATTGTCGCGGGTGGCGATGGCAGTGTGCATGAAGCCGTCAATGGTGTCTTAAACGCCGGCACAAATCCCGCGCTCGGCATCATTCCCATCGGTACGGGAAACGACTTCGCGAAGGCCATACACCTGTCACCCGACTGGCGTAAGGCGACTCACGCCATCGCAATAAAAATTCAGGACAATACGCCTGCGCGAAAAATTGACGTGGGAAAAATGAATGGGCGCTACTTTGCTAACGGAGCGGGAATCGGCTTTGATGCGAAAATAAACAATATCGCAAGAAAGAACCGCTGGCCGATCGGCGATCTTGTTTACTTACTAGCCGTTCTTGAAGGACTGTGGGATGGCGTTATCACGCCAACTGTCAAAATTCGCAGCGCCGACTATGTATACGATGGTCCCGTCACGCTTGCCAATATCAGTAACGGCCGGTGGGGCGGCGGTATGTTTCATATCGCACCGATGGCAGAGGTCGATGATGGGTTTCTTGATCTGATTATCGCCGACCCGATGTCGCGGGCACGCATTGTGCGATTGATCCCCAATCTTATACGTGGATCGCACATCGGCAAGCCCGAAATTAGACATTTTCAGGTCGACAATTTTACGTTGTCGTCGACTGAGCCTTTGCCAAATCACCTTGATGGCGAATCACAGTCGTTGCAATCGGAATTCACAATTAGCCTATTGAAGCATGCGCTGCGAATCCTTTGAGGCCAGTGAACGCAAGCGCTAATTCAAGACAAATTAAGCCATGCGCTGCGTTGTGCATCATCTGCGTCGTCAGCATTGGCGGCGATCGTTAGGTAGCCTGTATCTTCCGGCATATTCTCTAGTGTCAATTGATGCCGCATCAAAATGTGATCTCGAAACACAGTGATAGTCGCCTTATCACCGGCGCGATAGTTCCGTAACCTGCAATCAATATTCGACGCGGTCAATCGCAAGCCGTCAATTGCAACTGCCTCATCACCGGGTGCTATACCTGCGACCTCTGCGGGGCTATCAGAGTGCACCAGCGTAAACAGATCAGTACCGTTTCTCCTTGATAAAGCAGCACCCAGCCACGGCAAGTGTGCGCAAAGTCCTCGCGCTGGTTTACCACCCAGGTCTTTGCTGTTAGCCGCAACCCGAAAATGCAACTCCGTCCCAACAGTTTTTAGCAGTCCCGCAAGCGGTATCTCAGCGGTGCCGCGCACATAACGATCAAAAAAATCTGCAAGTTCCAGTTTCGTGACCGAACGAGCGATCGATTCGAGCCCGCGCTCCGGCATGCCAATTCCCGACTGACCGTATTGGGTCCAGCACTCTCGCATGACGTCATCCAGAGAATACTCGCCACTGCTCTCGTGCCGAATGGTCAAATCAAGGGCAAGCGCGATCAGTGAACCTTTCGTGTAGTAACTGACGACAGAGTTACTGGAGTTGGCATTTGGCTTGTAGAGTTTGGTCCAGGCGTCAAAACTCGATTCTTCAATGCTTTGGCGAAGTCGTCCACGTGTCCGCTGCACTCGCGTGATCGTCCGGCCCAAAAGTTCAAAGTAGCTCTCGATCCCGATTAGTCCGGAGCGAACGAGAAACAAATCGTCGTAATACGAGGTAATTCCCTCGAACACCCACAGCAGTCCAGTATGGGATTCTGACTCCAGCTTATAAGGCGTAAAAGCTTCAGGCTTTATCCGCTTTACGTTCCACAGGTGGAAATACTCGTGGCTACACAAACCGAGAAACTTGCGGTAGTCGTCGGTAACTTCCGCGACTGCTCGTCTGGGTAAATCTTTACGGCTACACATCAGACTAGTGGACCAGCGATGCTCCAGCCCTCCGTAACCGTTTTCGCGAACCGTCAGCAAGAATACATACCGATCGAGATTATCGGGTCGTCCGAGAAAATTGATTTGTTTTACGCACATTTTTTCGAGGTCGTGACAAACTCGGGCCATGTCGAAATTCATTTCGCCATAAACCGCAATCGAGTGTGGTATTCCTTCCACTTCAAACTCGCCAATGTGGATGTCGCCCATTTCAACCGGATGGTCGATTAGCTCAGCGTAATTACTCGCACTGTATTGTCCGAAAGAATAGCGGGGTGCATCGATGGAACGCATCGACGTTGCGACCCTCCAATCGGAGCCAACATCCTCAGGGGCCATAATATTCAAATCACATTGAACATCTTCCTGGCCGACAACCGCCGGAAATACGCAGGCGCCGTCAAAGAAACCGTGGTTAGTATCGAGATAAGCACCGCGAACACTAAGATCGAACGCGTAAATTTCCATGACGACACTTAAGGGTCCGGTGCAAACACCCGCGAGCCATGTGTTCTTGTCTGTCTTGAGTAACTCAACCGTCTCACCGTCACTCTCAGCACGCATCGTGCCCACATGCTGTGCCATATCACGAATCACGTAACTACCTGGAATCCAGGCAGGGAATCTAAGCGCCTGGCCTGCAATATCTGGCCTCGCAACGGTTACGCATACCTCAAAAAGATGCGCCGTGAGGTTCTTCGGAGAGATCACGTATTGGTGCGCAATCGGCATGATGGTCACTCGCGCTCGCTTAACCCAAGACCGGTACGTGCAAGCTCAATGTCCAGTGAGCTTTAATGTCCAGCCATCCAGGGATTAATGACGTAGTCAGCCCTAAAATTATCTGGCGGGCACATCAGAATTTTGTGTCGAGTCGCTCCCATTTTGGACGGTCTCCATCTTCTTATTGTGTTTCTCGCCAACGCACACGATAACAATAATGGGAGCCAGTTTCGCTGACTCCCATTATTAAGCTACTCGCCCCTCATGAAGGCGATCAAACTACGACATCATTCCGGGTTGGACATGCCACCGATATGCATCAATGGCAACGGCATTGAGCTGGACCCATCCATAAAATACAACTTGCTGGCAGGATCCTTGGAAATGGCTTTTAGCGCTTCTAAGGATTGCAGCTGAATGTAAGCAGGGTTTTGCGCGATTGCCTTGTTGATTTGAGTAATTTCGTAGGCCTGCGCGTCAGCGAGAATTTTCTTTGTCTCAGCTTGCTGCGTCGCCGCTTCTCTACCCGCCTCTGCTCTTGCGACTTGTTGCTGCAATTCGGTGCGCACACGCTCGAGTTCCGCACGTTCTTGCTCAACGGCCTGCTCACGCTCTTTCTTTTTCTCGATCGCTTCAACAATGAAGGGTGGCAATGTGATATCACGGATAAGCACGGCAGTCACAATGATCCCCTTCGGGGAAAGAAAATCTCGCAGCCCTTCCGTCAGTGCTAGCTGCAACGTGTCCTGCGTCTCTTCAAGAAAGAAGTCCTCCGCTCGCGCGATACTTTTTCCCTGTTCTCTTAACAGCGAGCGTAGTTTCGGAATCAAATGAACCCGAACTGCCGATTCGGCATTGCCGGTGCCTTCAAGTATCAATGGCGCCATGGCCCCGTCGATTCGGTATTGCACACTCACGTCCAGTCTTGTTTGCAATTGGTCCTGGCTCGGGACATTCGCGCTCTCAAGATGCGTTTTTTCGCGAGCATCGAACAGGGTCCATTCGTACCAGGGATTGACCAGAATGTGCAACCCTTGCGGGTAACCATCCACTTTCACCTTACCGAATAGCGCTGCGACACCCACTTGCCCTGGTGGAATGGTCTTAAACGAATTTGCCAATATAAAAACCACAATCGCGCCGACAATCAATGCAATTGGTAAGTTCTTTTGAATATCTAGTCGTGCCATTAAGAATCTCCCGCTTAATGAAGGTTGAACGTAACCCAACAAAATTGGGGCGTAATCGGATATTTAAAGGCGATACTCGACAAAACTCTTCATTTAATTTCACGTTGCAAGTGTATTTCGGCGAGCATGCAACGAACACTTCCTCCAGCAGAGCTTTCGATGTTGCTAATTGGCGCACTCACAATTATTCCGTTTGCGCTGATTTTTTCCAGTTGTGCACCATCAAGCGCACAACGCGCCTGCTCAGACATTGCGACGACTCGTTCACCCGATGCAGACCTTAGCTCAAGCATGTTGCCGGCGAATGCATCCATCTGAGCGAATGTCAGCATTACAACATCGTGTCCACTGTCTCTAAGACTTCTGAGCACCGCTTCGCGCTGCTCCGGACGGACTATTGCAGCAGCACAAATGACGGCCAACTGTTCACCAACGTTCATTAATACGTTCGTGTGATAGATCGCCGCACCTTTGCTATCAACCGCATCGAAGGCAAGGACTTCGTAGTCCATTCGCTGTGCGAAATCGCCCAAAGCATCCAGATGCGTCCGCGATGACATACAGGCATATGCGATTCGATTGGCGCGATCTAAAACAAGGCTTCCCGTTCCCTCAAGATATTGCCCTTGTGCCTCGTGCGGCGACAAATCGACGATGTTGCTCACTTGATAGCCGTACTCAGTCACCAGAGAATCAGTGATGTCCTGGCGTCGCTCGGTTCGTCGATTCGGCGCTTCCATCGGATATAGCACGACCGTACCGTCGGCGTGAAAACTGAGCCAGTTATTCGGAAAAATAGCGTCAGGCGTGTGCGGCTCTTTGGTGTCTGCAATTTGAATGACACGAACGCC
>JABIUH010000436.1 GCA_018701055.1 Woeseia sp.
ACTCATCCTGATTTTTGATCACGAATTTATCCTCGCGTTTTTATTTTTTGTTGTAAGCCGTCAATAAATCGACTTCGCTTCGCATCACCAGCCTAACACTGCTGACGACTTAATTTTTGAACGACAGCAATACCCGATCCAGTTGCGGGAGTCTTGTCTGCCAGTCTCGGCATTGAACTGATGTTTGACCGCCAATGGTCACCGCGCCGCGAATTGATCGGCTGAGCGCGTTTGCGTGGAGTCGTTGGTAGTAGGGCATCTCCTGGACGTAGAAAGGTAGAATCTCTTCGAGAGTCAGGTCCGAATTTAGTGTTTCTGCAAAAGAATCGTAGAATTTTCCTACCGCATTGGAGACAGCGTTTTTTCCTGCGAGAAGTTTCGAAGGTTCGATCGTCCAGGTCATGTCTGGTTGCAATAGACATTTGCAGGCGAAGCCCGCGCGCCGCTCTGTCGACCACTCTTGAGGTGCAATCAGACTGAGCGACCATTCTGTATCAATCCAATAAAGATAATTCGGGACATTAATGGCAGGTTTGTACTTGAATTTGGCGGAGAGTATCAACATAGAGGTGAAAAACTCGGCCAGTATCTGACGCTTCGGTTTCGCAACAACACCACGTGGTTCCGTTAGGGCCCAGTCGAGTAAAAATCCATTGAGGCCTTTGCCATCGGAATTGCCACCTGATTTCACCGTAATGGCGTGGTCGCCCGAATGGTATTGCTTTAGTGCTCCCATAGCGCTTCCGGCAAGTGGATCGTATTGGCAGTAATGGGTTTATGTTCACGAATTGGCCGGTCACATAAACTGATTGCGGAACAATTAGTCTACTGCAGGCGTTTGTTAGCCTTTATTCTGATTGACGAAGTGTCTGCCGTCTTTTGAAAAAACGTTGGACCGATCCGTAGACGTTCGAGCCGTTCCGACACCTGCGATTTTTGCGTCGTAACAAATGTTGCGGTCAGGTGGCGACGATCTCTAAATATGGTCGTTCCATTTAGATCCTGGGCCGCGCAGCGCTTATCCGGACAGACCAGGTCATTCAGGTCCAATAGATCGACATTGCTGAAGTTGCTCTGCGCGGTCGCCAGATAGCCAGAGACGGCCTCGCTGGTGTCATCCATTTGTTTTTCTTCGCACTCGCGCTCGCTGTTATCGAGTCGGAATGAAAACCGATATGGCGATTGCAGGCAACTGGGGCCATCAAAACTAAGCGCCGGTGTGCCAGGGATGAGCACGATTTGCTTAGCTGCATCGCTTAGTTTTTTCAGTATTCGTGCCGTACCTTGGCTCCATTGGTCTGCCGTAAATGCATAACTCGAAGCACTACCGACAAACACAACGTCGGGATTATTGATGGAGATGTACTCAAGCGCCGCATTTCGCCATGTAGTGCAAACAGTGTACGGGCCGCCAACGCCAGCGTAGACGTACTCCTCATCGACCATGGCACAGGCAGACTTTGTCAATACAATAAACCGCCAGTTGGGGGCAGCGTAAATCTCGAGTAAGAGAGGGAGCCATTGAGTACCAATGCTGTCGCCAAGAAATACAGCTGTGTGTTCAGCGTTGTCGTTTCCAATGAAACAGGGTTCAAGGTCGGCGCTGTGATACCAGGTGTCGCAGCGTTTATCGGCGGCATAGATGTCAGACCTGTCGAGGCGCGGTTTGTAATTACCCAGTTCAGTACTCACAAATTGCTCCGCGACGAATGTCGATTTCAGGCTGTGTCCTGCGCTAAACGCAATGCCTATTACCAGAGCGGACAACAGCATAGTGTAAGCCGGCGTCGCACCGCTGAATTTCCCTTTCCACCAGGGACGTTCTACGAACGTATAACTGAGCATCGCGAGTAACATCGATACCAACAATAGCGCCAGCAACTCGCTCACGCTGTCGGTCATTCCGTAGGCACCGCCAAACAACAGCACGGGCCAATGCCAGAGATATAATGAGTAAGAGTGATCGCCTAACCAAACGAATGGTTTGCTAACAAGTACGTTTCTTGACAGCGACGAGTGATCCGGACCTCCGGCAAGAATAACCAACGCGGCACCGACTGATGGAAATAAAGCGTAAAAGCTCGGATAGGTAAGCTTCGGGCTCAGAAAAATCGCGCTGCCGACGATGAGTAAAATTCCCGTTGGTGCTAACGGTAACTTCAATATTTTTGACGCCGCGAGTGATGGATTTTCTAACTGCGACGCATCGAATTCATGACCATAAACGAAGACGATTGCACCTAAGGCGAATTGCCAGCCTCGGGCAGGCATCATGTAAAAGCCTAGCAATGGACTAAACAAAGCCCAATGCAGGCACAACGCCAAACTAATCACCAATACTGATGCAAATATGGTGAGTAGTAGTTTTCTGTGTCTCCCCGGTTCGGTGCTTGAGCCCACGAAAACAAATGTGAGCGCGATTAGTCCCGGCCATACGACATAGAACTGTTCTTCAACACCCAGCGACCAGGTATGCAGAAATAAATCCCTGGCCTGCAGCGCTGAAAAATAGTCGAATTCTGAGAGTGCGAAGAAAAAGTTACTGGTCCAGGTTGCAGAGAACGCAAATGATCCAGTTTGCATACGCACTTCATAAGCTGACAGTAGTGAAAGTGCCAGTGCCATCACGATGACCAACATCGCAATCATCGCGGGAAGCAGTCGGCGGAGACGGCGCGCGAGAAATCGTCCGTAGTGCAGTCGGCCGGTCGACAACCGTTCTTGTAGCAATAAACCGCTGATCAAGTAGCCGGATAACACAAAAAACACGTCCACACCGACAAATCCGCCAGCGAATCCCGGCACTTCAGCATGAGCCAGGAAAACTATCGCTATCGCAATCGCTCTGAGACCCTGAATGTCGAGACGATAGGGGAGTGTCTTTGGCGATTGCTGCATCGTTACCTCAAGCGAGTGTTTGGCAGTTCCTGAGTCACGCATGTTATGACAATTCGAACGGTACCACTGCCAGTAGTGTAGTTCTGTGACGTATTTGACACAGATTTGCGCTAACTTGCCTCGATCGATTGTGTAATGATCAAGCGCCCGCGCAGGTCGGGTTTGCATAGAAGGGAACAGGCCACTGTCCGATACAACTGATCGTTCCGAGTCGCTGTTATCCAAGATATACGGCGTCGTTCGCGTTGTCTTGGTGATTGCGATCGTTGCTTACTTGGTCTGGCGAATTTACGGCAATCGTGCTGCGTTGGAATCACTTACCCTGCAATGGGATTTGCTAAGTCTGGCGGGTGCATTAGTGTCGTGTATTCTCGCCTATCAGTGCCTGTTACTAGGATGGGTGATGTTGCTGCGAAGGGCCGGTTATTACGAGGCTCGCTATCTCGGCGTTTACGCGAGGATCTGGTGGAGTTCCTACCTGTACCGATATATTCCCGGCAAAATACTCCTGATCGTTGAGCGTGCGCGGATGGGATCGAACGTTGGCATACCTGCGTCTGCAGGTGCCGCACTGACGATTATTGAGACTTTGCTTTCGATTTTGGCAGGCAGTGCAGTATCGTTGCTGGCGATTGCATACTACGCAGCAGTCGATAAAACACTGGTCATTGGTGTTCTTACGCTGGTCGTCGGATTTATATTTATATTTCCTTGGGCATATCGCGTTTTTTGCCGCGTTCCTTTCATCAATGAAAAATACCCTGAGCTAAAGACCGTCGCGCTTCGCACTCAGGATGTGCTGATCGTGGTGTTGCCCTATATTTTTTACTACCTCCTGTTGGGAGTTTCGTTCTTTCTAATTACTAAAAACCTACAGTTGTTTGGTTGGTCCGATCTGGCTGGGTTGTGTGGGATATACGCGCTGTCTCACGTTATCAGTCTCGTCGCGTTGTTAGCACCTGCCGGGTTGGGCGTTCGAGAAGGTGCGTTCGCCGTTCAGCTTGGTCGACTTGTGCCACCGGGTGTCTCTGAATTGCTCGCGATTGGAGCGCGAGTATGGTTCACCATCGTTGAGTTGCTGTGCTATTTTTGCGTCGCGCTGTTCTGCCCAGCATTGCCGACTGAGAATCGAACCGATCGAACTTGATCATCAGGTAACAATGCATCGGAACACATCGGGCAATGAACGTTTAATGATCCGTTAGCTTGCCTATCGACATGGAACTGTCCGCAAGGCTATCTCTTCCTTCGAGGCGAGAACGCTTCAGTTGATACAGAATCTCTTCCTGATTTAGGCGCATCCGTACCAACATGTCGCCGATCAAGCCAGTAATAAGAGTTGTGAATCCAAAAAAGCTAAAAGACCCGCCAACAAAACCCGCCCAAATATGTGGGGAAAAAGCGCCCGTCTCTAAATAGTGCATACCAAGAAAACCGAGAAGCGCGACTCCAACCACGAGGAAAACGCTCGCAATTGCGAAAAACAACTTAAATGGTTTGTACGAAATGAAGGCTCGAAACATGATCGCCAAAGACCTTATGGCGTATCGCGGAATACTCGACGCCACTCTGGATTCTCCAAATTCACGAACGCCACGAACGCTTACCGGTATCTCGAGAATCGTTAATTTTTTGAAAATAAGGTCAAGAAAAGACTCTTGTGTATAAGTGAAGCGGCCAAAAAGATTCATGCGTAATAGTGTTTCTTTAGAGAAAGCACGGAACCCGCAAGACACATCTTTGAAGTTTTCACCGGAAAGCAGCCTTACGATGAAAGCGACACTTCGATTTCCCCAGCGTTTAACTAGCGGCATCTCGGGCGTAAGACTTCGATCGAGAAACCGTGAGGCAGTCACCATGTCGGCCTGATTGCTGATGACCGGTCCGATCAATAATGGAATATCGGCGGGGTCAAATTGCCCATCACCGTCGATATGCACCATGATGTCAGCGCCTTTGGACAATGCGACTCGAACGGCATCACGAAACGTCGCTCCCAGTCCTTGATTTGTCTTGCTACTAACGACTTCAGCGCCTGCATCGCGGGCCCGATCGGCTGTAGCATCTGTCGATCCGTCGTCAAACACGACTACCTCGACTCTACCAATGCCCTTGATTTCCCGGGGTATATCTCTGACAACTCGCGCGACCGTCTGTTCTTCATTCAGACAAGGCACGGCGACAAGCAATAAGGGTCGTTGATTGTCTGGGCGAGTGGCGTTCACGCTGGCGGCTCCCTGGTTTCCTTTTTTGGTCTACGCGTCATTTCACTTTAGCTGCCGGATGACTCGAGCAAGCGTTGCCGCAGACTCTTTTCAATTCGTTGTACTGAATATAGATGATCATGCATATTATCGAGCTCCATTTCCGGCAGGCGCTGCAATAATTGTTCGGCGGCAGAAATTCGTCCCATGCGCAGCAGTAAGTCAGCCGTCCCCACATGGACTGCCGCGTCTCCCGGCATTGACGAAGCCGCCTCGTAATATACGCTAAGCGATTTTTCGAGCTGGCTGCGGTTACTGTATGCATTCGCGACCCGAATATATAGTATTTTCGCCATCTCCTTGCGTTGAATTCGCGTTGTTTTCTCCAATTCAAATGCGCGCGTTAGGATGGCGTGTGCTTCATCGGGGCGGCCACTGTTTATCAGCGTGCCAGCTGCTCGATAAAGATATACGGCATCGTCTGTGGACAACTCATGTGCGGCAAGTAATGCTTCGGCGGCAGCTTCGTTATCACCAGCTGCTTCTAGCATTGCCGCTTTGGTTGTTAAGAGCGATCTTGTCTCTGCAGCTGAACGAGCGTGCGACCCCAGCAAATGATCAAGCAACGACAGCAGAGAATTGCTTGAAGCTCGGCAGCGTCCGCTGGTGACTTCAGCGACCAGGGACTGGGCGCTGGACGTTGCGTGTGCGCGGACGATTCCACCACGTATCTGACTGATCTTCGCTATATCGCTGTCGTCAATTCTTTGAAACTGCCGGCAATCGAGAAATAATTCATGTACCGCCGGGCCTAAGCCGGGACCGACTTTGTCAAGAAACTGGCGGGAATTTTCGAAATCTCCTGATGACGCGTAAACGTTCGAAAACGTTAGGTTGAGTCGTGGGGACTCGGGATGGGCGTAATACGCGAAATCGTACAGACTGGCCGGCGACGACCATGTTAGTGAGCGTTGCCATGTGAGAAATGAGAACCCACTTAGACAGACTGCTATGACGACAACCATCGCTTTGTTTTTGTTCTCGAGTATGAGCGCACCAATCGACACTGCAGCGATTAGAATGCCAAGAGATCCAAAGTAGTTGCGATGTTCGAACATGATTTCTAAAGCAAAGATAGACGATTCGAGCAAATGAGAGGCGAAGAACAAGAAGATGCCGAATGCGTAGAGCGGCGATTTGTGTCGTAAAAGAAAAGCACTCATTATGAGCGAGATCGAAACCAGCGCGGACAACAGCGTTGAAATTGGATTAAGCAACCCAGAGGACAGAGTAATGTCGTCGTGAAAAAATCCCATTTTGCTTTGCACGGGCAGAAGTATTTGATCAAGGTAGATTACGATGACTCGAAATTGTGTAAGGATCCGCTCAAGAATTGAAAAGTCGCGAACTGCGTAACTCTCTAGCACTACACTGGAGAAATTTGCCACCACGTATATTGCGGCGGAGATGTAACCAGCCACTAGCGCACCATGTAATATTTTGATTTGCCGTGTGGCTGAATTTTGTCCGCGGAATTGCAAAACGAAAAATTCGACCACCGAGCAATAAACTGGAAACAACAACGCACTTTCTTTGCTAAAAACAGCGAGCGGAAAGAATGCTCCAAATCCTAATCCGATGATTGCCCAACCCTGGATTATTGACTCTTGTTGTACGAGCCGACCTTTTACGTAGCATACAAGGCCGGCGAGAACGAACAACGTCGATAATTCTGTCATTCGCTGCACTGTATAAAGAACAGTGCTGACGTGGAGAGGGTGTAATAACCATAGGCCTGCGACTACGACCCCGATCAACCAGGGGTTTGCCGTACCCCGTCTCGGGAGCGCGTCTGCCAACAGCGCCGTTAACCAGGCAACCAGCAGGCCGCTAATCAAATGCAACATGAGATTGTCGTATTTCCACCACCAGATATCCGGACCATGCGTGATGGCGCTGCCAATAAAGCTGGCCATCGCGACCGGCCGGCCAAGTGGGCCGCTGGTACTGATAACGTGATTATTAAAGACGGCTGCCGGGTTGTTGGCTCCCTGCGCAATTAGCCCCTCTAGCTGCGGAAAGTCGTCCAGTAGCAGTGGGCCAGGCAATCCCGGGAAGTAGACCAGCATCGTCAGGATAAGCACTGCGCCAATGCCCACCAACGTCAGGATCTGGTTTTTGTCGAATTTCAATTTATTCACTGCACAGAGACGGTGTCGCAATGAGTTCTGCGATCGTAGGATCTGATTTTGACTCAATATCCAATTCGGCTCAGGCTCTTCGGCGGGACAATGATTGGTAAGCGTGGAACGCTAGCCGATTTAGAAGGGGGTGTCACGGACGCCATAGGCAAGATTGTCGCTCATGCAATACAAGGTAACGTTGGTCAGCAACCAGGGTCACGATGCTCTCGCGCTAAGCGTGAGGACAAACGACCCTGAATGTGCGAACTATTGCAGTATCAATAGCCAGATAACGTCCGATTTGACGCCGTCGCGGTAGCGGCTAATAATCTTCGGCACGAACAATTCGAAAAACAGTAAGCGAAGGGGATAAAGGCATGTCTAAAGAAAGCGAAACAAGTCGTCGGGAAGTCTTGAAATCGGGGCTCGCTCTTGGGGGCGTAGCGGCGACTGTCGGCATGCCTTTTTGGTCGAAACTGGCCCTGGCGCAGGGCGAAATACTCGTGCCGTTCAGCGATGTCCCCGAGGGCTTCGCCGCGAATCCGGTAACACCCGGTGGTTTTCATTTTCTCGACACTCGGCATATCGATTCTTTCTATACGCCCAATGACGATTTCTACATCGTGCAGCACTACAACCAACCGGAAATTTCTGCGGACGATTATCGGTTACGCATAACCGGCCTGGTGGATCAACCGCTCGAATTCACGCTCGCCCAGCTGCAGAGCATGAAGAAGGTCGAGATCGACGCCGGCTTCGAGTGCGGCGGCAACCGACGTGACATGTTTCATGGGCTGATCGGCAACGCGAAGTGGGGCGGTGTTCGTCTTACCGACTTGCTTGGAGATGCCGGGGTTCAAGATGCAGGCATAGAGGTTGTTTTCTACGGTGCGGACAAGGGTACAGAAAATATTCGTAACATCGATGTCGAACAAGCATTTGGGCGAAGCATGCATATTGACGACGCGCATAGCGACGACATCATTGTTGCTTACGAAATGAACGGAGTGGCCCTACCTTATTACCACGGCGCGCCTGTTCGTCTAATTGTGCCGGGTTGGTACGGCATTGCGAACGTAAAATGGCTGGAATACATTCACGTTCAGGATCGACGTTACATGGGGCGTTTCATGGCGCGGGATTACGTGACATTGAGCAAGATTGATGTCGGCGGTGTCGAACGCTGGGATGAGCGCTCGGTCACGAGGATCCAGCTTAAGTCGTCGATCATTCGTGTGACGAATCGTGATGGCGGTCATCGGGTTACTGGTTTTGTTTTAAACGACGGGACGGCGCTGAAGTCGATTGAGATCAAAATTGACGATGGTGCCTGGCAGAAAGCAAAAATCGATTCGGAATCAACGCAATACTCCTGGAAGCTGTTTCATCTCGATTGGGACAATGCAGCACCTGGCGAGCATACGCTTACCTCACGGGTCACCGACGTCAACGGGCAGGTCCAGGCAACGATGGATCAGATGCCGGAGAAGCCGTCGCGTTGGGAAAACTACGCACAATTTTCAAGAACGGTGACAATCTCGTAGGTACGGTATTTCAAAGTATTTTTATTGTCGATTTGACCAAACGTCATAATGTCAATAAGCGATTCTGACTATATTAAGAATGAATAAGTGAAAATCCGGAGCGGGGCATGCCGCGCCCCGGATTTTCAACAAGCCCTGCATGATATTAATGCGTTTGTGCAGGGCCGCCTAGGGTGTCGCTGGGTAATTTAGATTTAAGGGTGGCATCCAGTGCCTCCAGCTGCGATGAGATCGGAGTAATCCCATCATCGATGAGAACCGGAATGGCGCTTGACCGTCCATCATCATCGCCGCTTACCAATGGTTGCTGGCAAGGCTGGCAATTAGAGCCAAGGTAGGATTCAAAAATCCGTTCCCGATGAGGCAGAAATTCATCTGCCAACGCCGGAGATATGCGAAAGTGATCTGCACCATTGATTTGCTCAGTGAGTTGTTCGTGGATATGCACGAAACCGAGCGAGGATGGCCAGACTAGGCCATTGCCTATTACATCGTTGTTACTCAATTGGTGACAACCTGCGCAGCTCTGAGTTCGCGCTCTGTTAACTGTTTCATCCGGAGTCAGGTTGCTGCCAATGCGATTTAGGCGCGCCTGAATTAGGCTAGAAAACAGGCCATTAGAGTTAAAATGGGCAGGGTAATCACTTTCTGAGAACTGCTGCTCCGTACTCTGACCGCTGTTGAATCGATTGGGTACAGTGTATGCAATCTGAGTAATACGATCGGCATCAAGTTCATCGACCTGTGTGATGTATTGCCGCATGAACGGCACAGTCAGCGGGTTGGTGAATTGTTCGCTGAACAGTTCGCCCCATGGCGTGCCTTTGGTGCTGACAGGGATGAATCGCAGGTCTCCGTGGCCGGTTGGTTGAGTTTGCAGTAATGCCAGTTTGAACTCTCGTAACTGCCATTCCCGGGGATTGGGGCCTGCCATAAACTGGTTAGTACGAATCTGCCCGGTTCCCTGGGTAAAATTCCGCACATCAATCACTGGCCCTACACCTTGCGCTGGCAAGCCCTCAAAATAAAAGTCATGCAACATGCGAGCCCTAGTAGTGGGATTGTTCACACGTGACAGTTTGGCCCAGAAACTGGCAATGCCTCGGCACCCGTCGATCCCGCAGCCAGGGTTTGGATTGGGGAGCTGGGCTTCAAAAATTAACAAATTTCGGCCATCCCCAGCATCAGGGTCGCGTGCGAAGATTACACGGTACTCGCCACAGTGCGAACCATCCTCGGCAGCAAGATCTAGACGATTAACCAGCGCTATCGGGTAATAAAAGCCAGGCTGGCTTGGGTCAAATGGATTGTTGCTTACTTCGCTTCCTTCGTTCCGAGGGCAGTCCAGGGGAAATTTATTTAGTGTCGGATTTCCTAGTGAGTCAATCTGATCGTCGCAGTTTGATCCCAAACCGAGGCCGGGGCCGGTGTTTTGCGTATCCCACCATTGAGCCCAGAGTCTATGTCGATCGAGATTGGTAATGCCGCTATCATCAACCAGCTTGTCCATCACTTCGCGTAATGAAATAGCATTCCCTACCACATTGACTTCAGTCACCATCAGCGAACGGCGTGTATCCACATTCACATTGGTCAAAACCGGGCACATCTGTGCTATTTTTGCTGCTGATAAGGTTGGCAAAATGGCCAAGATCAGTAAAAGAAAGACATTTCTATATTTAGTAAAATGCTTCACGTAATTAAACATTATTTGCTCCGTATGTCAGGAATAATTTGATCGTTACATGTGGAATAACGCTTTAGTCCGGTATTGGTTGACACTTACTTAACGTCTGTTTCTATGTATTTATTGCTCGATTGAGAGGTGTTGCATGCACCAGAATGTGGCAACCTACGCTTAGTGACCGCTGGAAAATAAAGTTAGAATTGCTATGTCCATCAACTTCCGTGAGGAATTCGATCTTCCGCGAGACATCTGTTATCTGAATTCCTGCTACATGACTCCCCAGCCACGTCGTGTCGTGGAGGCCGCGTGTCGCGGTGCTGCCCGTCGTTCACAACCGTGGTCTCTCGCGCCAGCAGATTTTTTCACTGAGGTAGAAGTTCTACGTGCCGCATTTGCACGTCAAATAGGGTGTGCAAACGACAATATCGCGATTGTTCCTTCGGCCGGCTACGGAGCGGCTTGTGCTGCAAAGAACTTACGAATCCAATCGGGTGATCTCGTATTGGCACTCGGTGATCAGTTTCCGTCGAACTACTATGCATGGCGGCGCGAGACATCGGCATCGGGCGCTGCATTTCATGTCGTCGACCGAGAACCAGAACAAACGTGGTCTGATGCCATACTGAGCGCCATCGAGCTGCACGGCGACGCTATCGCTGTGGCGACGTTGGAGGGACATCATTGGGCGTCGGCCGAAATTATCGAGCTTGAGACCGTCATTCCTGCACTGCGTGATGTTGGCGCTTGCGTTGTACTGGATTTGACCCAATCAATCGGTGCTTATCCAATTGATATCAAGAAGCTCGGGCCGGACTTTATGGTTTCATCCGGGTACAAATGGTTGTTCTGCCCGTATGGCGTTTCATTCCTCTATGTCGACGATGAACATTTCGATGGTATTCCAATTGAGGAGGCGTGGATTGATCGAGCAGGGGCGGAAGACTTTTCACGCTTATCCGAATTTACTGATTCTTATCAACCGGGCGCACGCCGATATGATGTAAGTGAAAAATCGAGTTTTTCAAACATCGCAGGCGCGGTTGCTGCATTGGAAATGATCGAAGAATGGGGGGTTCCGAATATCTCGGAATTACTCGCCAATACCAACGAGCGAATTGCAGAGATATTGTTGAGTCACGGATTTGAAACGACGCCGGCTGCCGCACGCGCGCCACATTTTCAGGGGGCAGTCATTCCGTCGATCGACCCGAGAGAACTGGCGTCGAGGCTTACCGACGAAGGCGTCTATGCAAGCGTTCGCGGAAAGCATTTACGGGTTGCACCGCATTTGTATACGGATGATGTCGATTTGCTGCGTTTCGACGCGGCGCTTGGAATCTCCGTTAAGTAAGAACCGACGATGATTCTATTGAGATCGCGACCGTCGTAATCCCAACAAAGCGGCATCCAGCAGGTCCAACGGGATGCTGAAGCGAATTTTCCGAATGAGTTTGGCGCGTATTCTTCGTTTGGAGGCTGTGTGCGCGTATGCATCAAGTGCTTTGAATTCATCTGCACAAGCCTTGGCACGAGCTTCCAATTCAGTGGGATCGACGAGTTCGTCGAAAAAACCGACGTTTAATGCGGATTCAACGTCGAAGTAGTTTGCCAACACAACCGCTCGCTGGAATGCCGCCGGGTTTAATCTGTGTTGCAGTGTAGCTGCCGCGACACGCGGCATGGTCATGCCAATTGCCACTTCGTTCGCGGCAATTTTGAAGTCGCCGCGGCTACCAATAACGTGATCAGCCGACAGCATCATGAATACCCCCATTGCCAACGAGTGCCCGTTGCAGGCGGCGATGACAGGATAGGGATATGACATGATTCTGGTGGTCAAACCATATCCCAGCCGTAACATTCGAATCGCGTTGGTTCCGCCACGTTTCATCACGTTGAGATCGAAGCCGGCAGAGAAGACGCCTTCGCGTCCGGTCAGAATGACGATCGCGCGGTCAGATTCGGCACGCTCAAGTGCTCGGTAAATTTCACGAAGGACTTGTGGCGGTAGTGCGTTACGTTTGCCGTCATCGATCCGAATAGTGGCTACGCGATCGCGCAAACTGTACTGCACGGAATCATTCGTCATGTGTTTCAGCCTCGGTGGCGTTCTGTTTTGAAGTTACCGCACAATCAGGAGTTTTGATTGTCTACGATCTACAAGTTAAAACAAGCATCGGGCATCGTCCATCCCGGTGCCCATGCATATTGATAAAGCCAACCATTACCCAGATAATTCGATTACAGTCGCTACCTAGATTTCCCCTCAGTTGCCCCAGTTTAGTCAGATGAACACATCATGCTCGCCTTCCTAAAAAGAAACATCCGTTGGATTGCCGGCGGATTTACACTCATGTTTTTCTCCAGTTTTGGACAAACGTATTTCATTGCGGCGTCCGTCTCAGAATGGCAGACGGCGTTTGATTTGTCCCATGGCGAGTTTGGGCGATTGTATATGTTGGCTACATTGGCCAGCGCAGCGTGCCTGCCGTTTTTGGGACGATTGTTAGACGTCGTACAGGCTGACCGAATCATTGCGATAGTGGTGCCGATTCTTGCAGGGGCTGCTCTATTGGCGGGTTATGCAACGTCACTCACAGTGCTTGTGATCGCCATTTTTGTATTGCGCTTGTTCGGTCAGGGCATGATGACCCAGATCGTACTTACGACCACTGGGCGGTGGTTTGTTGCGCAAAGGGGTAGGGCTGTGTCACTTGTTGTCCTCGGTCATCATGGTGCAGAAGCAACGATTCCTCTGGCGTTCGCCACCCTAACGATCGCATACGGATATCGTATGGGCTGGACCGTCGCTGCCATTGTTTTGTTGGTCGTTGGTCTTCCATTCGCCTATTGGTGCTACCACAAGCCGCGCGTACCGCTGGGGCAGCGTTCAGCGGAGGAACTGACAGTGCCAGAAGTGCGGAGCTGGACACGCCGTGAGGTACTCAGTGACCCTATATTTTGGCTACTGCTGACCGGCGTGTTGGTTCCGGCCTTTATCGGCACAACCGTTTTTTACCACCAAAACTATCTAACCGAACTGCATGATTGGCCACCTCAAATTTTCGCCGTTTCACTCGTGATCATGGCGCTGACCACCGTCGGCTGTTCGTTGGTTGCCGGCGCCGCGATCGACAAGTTTGGTGCACGAATGGTCCTGCCATATTTCTTATTGCCGTTGTCGGGGGCATGTTTTTTTTTGGGGAGTAGTGGGTCGGAGGAAACGCTATTCTTTGTAATGGTCTTACTCGGGATCAGTTACGGAATCTCTTCCACGCTCTTTGGTTCGCTGTGGCCGGATATTTACGGGACTGCAAATTTGGGCGCCATTCGGTCGATCACGGTTTCAGCCGCTGTTCTTTCCACGGCGGCAGGGCCGGGAATCACGGGTACGCTTATCGATAGGGGTATAGACCTACCCGCACAGATGGTATTTTTTGGCGCCTACTGCTTGTTGGCTGCGGGCGCGATGACGCTAGCCTCAGTATCGTTACGACGGCGCGCCTGAATAAAGACGCACCGGCAGCCCTGTGGAGGGTTTGTTCATTTCAATTCGTTTGCCGCCGGGATAACCACCCGTTCATAGAAAAGACGAAACGCGTATTCGTAATTCGCATCAGGGTAAATATTCCAGCCTGTAAAAACGCCGACTAAATCAAGTTCGGGCACGATCAACGCGAACTGTCCGCCCCAGCCCCAGCTTCCATACATGAACGGTCGGCCATCACTACCGCCTTCATAAATCCACCACTGATAGCCGTAGCCCACATTAAAGTCAGGGTCGGCTGGATCAGTGTCTGCAACAAAGGGATGGGATGAACGCGTGACCCATTCGGCAGGCAAGATCTGTTCTCCGTTCCAGTCACCCGCGCGCGCGAAGAGCAATCCAAATCGTGCGAAGTCGCGAGCTTTAAGATACAAACCTCCTGCTGCATCTTTGAATCCTTCGGGCGCATCCTTCCAGAAGTAATCTTTGATGCCGATGGGGCCAAACAAAAACTGTTCGGCATATTCGTTCAGGGGTTTTCCGATGGCCGTCGATACGATCTCCGACATCAGTTGTGTATTCGTACTGTTGTATTTGTAAGTGGTGCCCTGATCGTGTGCTAGTGGTTTGTTGAGCAGGTAGGCGACCCAGTCATTCGATGACTCAACCTGGATACCATCATTTCTTGGATCCCAATAGGATATATCTTCCTCCCATTCAAAACCGGGTCGCATCGTAAGGATATTATCCAGCGTGATGGCGGACTTTTCAGGATCTACAATTTCTCTATGCGGTAGGAGTGCGCCGAGTGTGGTATCGATTCCAGATAGATCGCCGCGGTCAATGGCAATGCCAACAAGTGCCGACATAAAGCTCTTTGTACTCGACTGCACGGTGTGCAGATCGCTTCCATCTCGAAACGGATGCCAGTTGGCGTCGTAATAATTCCATGGCCCGGACTCAGCGGTGACCAGGTCTGCGTTGATCGTCTGGTAGTCGTTCTCATAATAAGCTTCAAACGCCAGGCGGCCATTTCGGACGATCAACATTGAATCGACGTAGCCGTGTTTGCCCGCGCGAAATTCCTCATCCAGTTTTCGAATTGCTGGACCGTCCAGGCCTTCCTGTTCTGGCGTTGAGATTTGCCAGCTTTCGCTCGGCCATGAGGCTGCTGGTGCGGCTTCAACGAGTGGTTGAGGTGAAGAGCCCGGCTCACAAGCGTTCAACGCAAACGTCAAAAATAAGATGGGTAAGAGAAGTCGGGACATTTCTGGTTCCTATGCGAGGCCGCTAGACAGGTGATGAGGACGAACTTTACACCAGCAATAGGCGCTCGAAGACTATTGAAGTGACAGGGGCCTGTAGCAGATGGCTACATTTCTACGGTCTGTTGCGCGCGCACAATGAGTATATTTAAACCATATATGATATTTTTAAATAACAAAAATAGAGTAAATCAATTATAAATCCCAAATATAGTGGTATGCGGCGGTTCGCGTAATTCCGCTTGGGCGTGGAAACGGCTCGAATATCGCACCGACTGGTTTGCGCATGACTCCTATGTCCTCAATGGAGGGCGCGCGAGGCTATTGATGGGCGACACAGCGAACCCGCACCAACAGCATAAGATCGTCATACTGAATCCCAAGGGTGGTTCGGGTAAAACGACGCTTGCAACTAATCTAGCCAGCTACTTTGCGACGCGCGGACCACCGCCCGTCCTGCTTGACTGCGACCCAGGTGGTTACAGCTTGCGTTGGATTGACAAGCGGCCTGCGAGCCGACCGCCTATTCATGGCGTTGTAGGATACGACCGAAATACTTCCTGTGATAATTTCGCAGCCGAGTATCCCGAGGCAAAGGAAATCATCGTTGATTTACCCGCCGCGGTAAGTTCGGAAGAAATTTATGATCACATCTACGACGCGAGCAGCATCTTGTTGCCCGTCGTTCCCTCAGAAATTGATATCTTTTCTGCAGCAAGATTTGTGGCTGAGTTACTTTTGTTTACGCAGCTCGACAGGGGCAAGCGGAATTTGGCCATCGTCGCCAATCGCACTCGTCAACGCACCAAAAGCTACAACATGCTCACTCGGTTTCTGACTAGTTTGAAAATTCCAGTGGCAGCACACTTGCGTGACAGCCAGGTCTTTGTGCAGGCGGCGGCATTAGGTCTCGGTATTTGCGAAATGCCGCCCTATAAGGTTCGCAAGGACATGGAGCAATTCGAATTGATCGTGAGCTGGCTGGATCGTTGGTGCTCGAGAGAGTTGGACGCCTTGATCGCCGAGGAAATAAAGCGGAACGCCGGTCGGGAAGTCATAGCGCCGGTCGCTGCGTTGCGGCATTAGCGACATCGGACGCTGTCCAACACTTTGCGGTCGTGATTTTACTGTGCGTGTTTGTAAACGTGTCCGTCTTTCATCACGAAGAAGACGTCTTCGAGTGATGAGATATCCTCAAGAGGGTTGCCGCGCACCGCGATGATGTCTGCAAAGTATCCGGGATCGATGGCGCCCGTCTGACCCTCCCATTCCAGGAGTTCCGCCGCTACGGTCGTGGCCGACTGGATGGCCTGCATGGGCGTCATGCCGTACTCCACCATGCGTGATAACTGAATCGCGTTGGTGCCATGTGGAATGACCGACGAATCGGTGCCGAAGACTACTTTTGCACCGGCATCAACTGCACGGGCGAAAATATCGCTGCGGCGTTCGTGCACATAGCGCGCTTTCTCGATCATTTCAGGCATGAAGCCAACGTTCTCTCCTTCTGCGACCAGATATTCCGATGTATAAATATCCATCGTCAGAAACGTGCCGTTCTTGACGGCCAATGCGATTCCTTCGTCATCGATCAGACTGCTGTGCTCGATGGAATCGACACCAGCTTCTATTGCGTAACGAATCCCCTCAGCGCCGTGCGCGTGCGCGGCAACCTTCATGCCTTGGGTGTGGGCTTCGTCTACGATCGCCTGCATTTCTTCCATGGTGTATTGGCGTGTACCAACTTCTGTCCCTTTGCTGAGAATGCCGCCGGTCGCGCAAAATTTGATGAGGTCCGCGCCATACTTTTTGTGTTCCCGAACTTGCTCGCGGGCCGCCCAGGGTCCGTCCGCTATGCCATCGTTTTTCATCCCGTATTGTTTCGGAAAAAGATTCTGATCACAGTGACCGCCCGTGATCCCCAACGATGACCCGGACACCTTTAAGCGGGGTCCAGGTATGCGACCTTCATTGATGGCATTTCGTACTGATACGTCGGCATAGCCGCCCGCGCCAGTATTGCGGACAGATGTAAAGCCCGCCAATAGCAGGACTTCGGCATTGATTACGCTGCGAATGGCTTCGTCAGTATGAGAAACGCTGAGAAACGAGACGTTTGTGTCCGTGGCATACCAACTTAAATGCGCATGCACGTCCGCGAGGCCCGGCAAAATTGTCGCATCGCCCAGGTCAATTCTCGATGCGCCTGTTGGCACAGTCCCGTTGGCAACAACCGAGACGACTCGGTTGTCTTCGATTTTCACGACCGGATTTCGGATCAATTCTTCATCAATTGGATCGATGAGTCTTTGGGCAGTGACATACGTCGTATCTGCGGCCGCGTCTACTGACAGCAGCAAGCAAAGTGCAAATACCAGGGTCATTTGTTTGGTGAGATTGGAATTCATCGGCCTACCACTCCAGGAAATTTGCTTCGCGGTTGACTCGAATGTAGCCGTTATAACTCGTTGCTGCCAATTCTAAAGATTCAGAGTCGAGCCAATGCTGGTGTGCCCGCTTGCCGCGGGTCGATCTTCAGCGATTAGCGCTGGGCGTATTTTGGGCGGATTCGAAACGACCTAAATCCAATTCCTGTCGTATATCGGCTCCCGGCTCGACGCTCTTTTCGTCGATCGGGATACCCATTGAATCGGCGATACGCACCATGCGCTGAAAGTTGGCCGCTACGCCAGCCGCATCTACCATTACTATCTCACCCGCAACCTCAACGAGTTCGTCCCGGGTGCGACTAATATTTGTCGTGTCGCGTTGCGCTACCGCTTCCGCAAAATTGTTGAGCTCGCTGGCAAACGGAATTTCCTGCGTTTCACTTGCGCTGGAGCCGTTGATCATCTGCAGGTCTATGGCTGTCTCGGTAGTATTGGCACTCAAACTGAGCATCATGGCGTGTGAGTTAGTTCAGTAAAAGCATTCGTTGTGAGACGACACTCTTGCGGCAACCAGTTCTATCTGCATACGGTCGATGCTGCGGCCGGTATCGCCCGCAAATATTTGCATGCCCGCCATGGATAAGTATTGGGCAGCGCCGACCGCCATCCAGTCACGTACCGCATCAGGTACCGAACTGAAGGCGCGCAGCACGTTGGCGTTGGCGCCTTCTGGCCATAAATCCGCTTCCGGACCTACATTGCCGTCGGCCGGAATCATCGGCACAAAACCCGTACCCTCGATCGCGTGTGCGGGGCGGTAGCGGGTGGGCTCCCCAGCGA
Source organism: Woeseia sp. (assembly GCA_018701055.1). Taxonomy (GTDB): domain Bacteria; phylum Pseudomonadota; class Gammaproteobacteria; order Steroidobacterales; family Woeseiaceae; genus SZUA-117. The sequence goes on from JABIUH010000436.1 coordinate 18,499, forward strand.
TAGGTTCAGGCAGAGGTTCCAACGGTAATCCAAGGGCACGATTAAATTCATCGATACTCAATGTCACGACCGTAATTCCCGCCAGTTCCACGTACTTTTCCTGACTTAAACCGTTGGCTAAGTTGTCTTGAACGTAGCTATTGGTGATACGAGTCTGGTCGGTAATGATGCGGTGGATTGCATCAACCGCCAGAGGATCCAGGGTGCCCTCGTGGTCGTGTTCACCAGCGAAGCTATAAGGAGATACGGCCTGTTTTCGTTGCGTGCAAAATTCGCAAGTCATTGCGTTACGACTTTCTTGCGCGATCGCGATCCGCTCCGCACCGGTCCACCAGCTTCCAGGTTCCGCCAGACGTGCCCAGTAATCGCGATAGGCTTGACCTAAGTCTTCGCGAATTTCGTATGGGGACTCTGAGTAACTGAATGCTTGCACAAACGGACCTATAGGCTTGAATAGATAAATCTTAGCCTATTTCGTGGCCATCCGGAACATTGCGCTCCAAGTGTCGTTCGAGTCCATCGTCTCGATCTAACTAAATGTCATATTGCTACGCCGGGCAGCCCGAAATTGTGCGTTATAATGAGTAGGTGAACGAGTTGTTGTGAACTGCACAGATGCAGCCCGACGTAGCCATCAGAATATTGTTACAACGATCATTGCTGACAGTGGTGACAGTCCTCATGAGTAAAATCCTAAACGTCCTGAGTCACGCGATATTCATCGTAACGCTGTCGGCCTGCGTGATGGGAGCGCCCGCGAAACTGGGCGCTGCCACTGGGCCCGTCAATACAGGCCCTGAGGTCACTATCGAAGAAATACGTGCCGTACTACGGTGCGCCCGAGACGAAGTTGCGATTTGCATCGAAACCGATTGCGATGCTGAAGATTACGCGTGTGCAAAAAGGGATGACCTTCGCTATATGCTCAATCCAGTTATTCGGCAGTGATTCAAAAAATCTCAACAGTCTGAGTTTGAAATTAGTAGCCAATCGGGCCGGCGGTAAAGGCCGTCGCCGTGCGGTGCATTAGCCAGTGTAATCAGCAGCAAAATACGGGCGTTTACCAATGACAAACAAAATACGCTTAACAGAATTTAGCCATGGCGGCGGATGCGGCTGCAAAATTGCACCCGCTGATCTCGAGATCTTGCTTGCGTCAGAGCTTGAGTCGGAGCCTGTTTCCGGATCTTTGCTGGTGGACAATGGAAGCCGGGATGACGCTGCTGTTTACGACCTGGGTAACGGCACCGCGGTAGTCAGCACCACTGATTTTTTCATGCCGATAGTGGATGACCCGTTCGACTTTGGCCGGGTAGCGGCTACCAATGCCATCAGTGATATCTATGCAATGGGCGGCAAACCGCTAATGGCCGTTGCAGTATTCGCCTGGCCGATAGACAAATTACCGCTAGAGGTTGGCAGGCGTGTCATCGAGGGCGGCCGCCAGGTGTGCCGCGATGCTGGCGCGACCCTGGCTGGCGGGCACAGTATTGACGCGCCCGAACCGATTTTCGGGCTTGCAGTGACCGGCATCGTCAATACCGATCAGATCAAACGTAACAATACGGCGCAGCCGGGTAACAAGATCTACCTGACGAAGCCGTTAGGGGTCGGTATTTTAACGACAGCCCAGAAACAAAAGAGACTCAGAAAGGAGCACGAGAATATCGCCGTCGAGTCGATGTGCCAATTGAATAGTATTGGTGCCGTGCTTGGACAATTGGAAGGCGTTACCGCAATGACCGATGTCACGGGTTTCGGTCTGGCGGGTCACTTAATCGAAATATGTGAAGGTAGCCGTGTACGAGCAATTGTTGATTTCGATCGAATTCCTTTGTTGCAGCATGTAAAGGAATACCTGGACCTCGGTTGTTCGCCAGGCGGTACCGCTCGAAATTTCGCCAGTGCGGGCGAAAAATTAGGTAGGTCTTCGGAAACTCAACAGAAGCTCGTGTGCGACCCTCAAACGAGTGGTGGATTGTTGGTAATTGTCGACGAGCAAGCGGAGCGGGAGTTTTTGACTGTGACCAACGCACACGACCTTGCGCTTGAGCCCATTGGTCGAATCATTGAGGGCGGGTCGGGCCCATTGATTGAGATTTCTTAACTTCAGTGAGTTGAATTTGAAATTTAGGGTAATAAATCACTACGACGTGAGGTCTGGTGAAAGAGAGACACACACACCGTCCATTCGTTGTATATTATTTAAAGACAGACGACACCCTTTATACCTTGGCCACTTTAATTTAGATGCACCTCGCAAAAACATCATTCGACCGCGTATTGGCACTGATGCTGCTGACAGCTGTCGCTGCCTGCGATTCGAGTTCGCAACAAGCAGAGGTTGTAGAGGCCGCCGCAGAAGAGCCAATTGAATCCGCAGTCGTCATAGACGATTCGGCTATTTCGCGTATGGGTAACGAAATTTTCATCGCTGAAGATCCGGATGCTTTTAGTCCTGGTGTTCCCATCGGCGATCGATTTCCGGACATTCGAGCAATGTATCAGGGTGAAGAGGTCACTAACATCGACCGCTTCATAAAAGATAACGGTGCAATTTTCCTCGCCGTTCGCTCCGTCAACTGGTGACCATTCTGTAGAAGGCAGCTCGGGCAGCTGCAGGGACTCGTTGATAGCTTCGATCAGGCTGGAATCGGTGTGGTTGCTATTTCCTATGATTCTCCAGAGATGCAGCAACCGTTTATCGACGTTGCATCCATCACGTATCCAATCCTTTCCGACATCAATGGGTCAACCGCGATATTGCTGGGTATCTTGAATGAGCAGTATGCGCCGGGCGATGATGCCTATGGAATTCCTCATCCCGGCATTTTCGTTGTCGATCCGGAAGGGGAGGTTGTCGGTAAGTTTTTCGTAGAGGGTTACGATACACGAGTCGACGGCGCATCCGTTTTGGCCTCCGCCAAGCAACTTCTGGGCGCCGAATAGACTTTTTGTTGGTTTACTCTCGATCGTCGGTCAAACCCAGTTCATCCATTACCTCGCGAGTATGAGCGCCTAGCCTGGGTGCGGGACCAGCCACGGATCCAGGAGTTTGCGAGAAGCCCGTGGGCACACCCGGGAAGCGAATGCGCCCAGTCGGTGAATCAACTGTTTCGAAAAACCCTACCGCGTTCAATTGTGGGTTGTCGAATAGATCGTCGAGTGAATTGATTGCCGCGGCAGGTATTTCAAGCGATTGCAGCAACTGAAGCCACTCTTGCGTTGTGCGTTCTACAAATGTCTTTCCTAACAACGCATAAACGTTATCTATGTGGCGCGCGCGCTGTTCCAGCGTCGCGAATTTAGGGCCGGTGGCCCATTCCGGTTGCACGGCAGCAACGAACGCGTTCCATTGCTTGTCGTTGTAGATAAGTGCTGAGACGTATCCGTCGCTTGTTTTGAGCGGCCGGCGATTCGGTGCCACCGCGCGCGGATAGGCTGCCGGGCCGAGCGGTGGATCGAACATTGCGCCGTTCGCATGTTCAGCCAGCATGAACGCTGCCATGGTTTCGAACATGCTGACTTCAACTTCCTGACCGTCGCCCGTGCGTTCACGATGGAAGAGCGCCATCATCGTGGCGTAGACCGCGGTCAAGCCACAGATCTTGTCGGCAATGACGGATCCAACGTAGCCCGGCTCTCCCGTCACTGATTGCTGGACACTCGCAACGCCACTTTCCGCTTGAATCGTGTCGTCGTAGGCAGGTCGGTCCGCATCAGGGCCACCGCGGCGATAGCCGTAGCAATTGGTGTAAATAATCGCCGGATTGATCTCAGCAACTTCGTCGTAAGAAAAACCGAGCTTCGCGATTGCCTTTGCTCGCATCGAGTGAATAAACACATCGGCTTTCTCAATCAATGTACGCAATGTCATTTTGCCCGATTGAGTTCGTAGATCAAGAACGACGCTTTTCTTGCCGCGATTCAAGTTTACAAACACGCCGGACATGCCTGGTTCCGGGCCCACTGAGACGTTACGCATGATGTCGCCGCCCGGCGGTTCAATTTTAATTACGTCGGCACCCATGTCTGCCATGATCTGCGTACTGTACGGGCCCATCACGACAGCGGTCAGGTCAACCACACGCACACCATTAAGCGGGCCTTTTGGAGATTTTTGTTTTTCTTTAGACATACAAACCTTGAGTCAGGGAATGGCGCATCCAAAATGCTCGAATATATAAAGCGTACTTTAGTATCTTGGCGGAAGAGGTAGGAGTCGAACCCACCAGGCGCATTTTATGCACCTCACTGGTTTTGAAGACCAGGTGACGTGGTCAACCTTTTTGTGACACCTCAGTTAAGCCGCTTTTTTCATTTCCGATAACTGCAGTTCATAGTCGCACGGACTCATGTAATCCAAATAGGAATGAAGCCGCTGAGACTGTAAAAGAATCTGTGTAACTGCCTATCATTGAACCCGGTTACGGGTAAGTATAGGCAGATAATGAAGAAGAAAGAGCTTCAGGCAATCGCGCAAGCGGCTGCAAAGAATATCAAGACGGAAGAAGACCTCAACGAGTTTCGGCAAATGCTGACCAAAATCACCGTTGAGGCAGCGCTGAACGCGGAACTGG